>JACCYI010000179.1 GCA_013696535.1 Solirubrobacterales bacterium | reverse complement strand
CCGCGACGCTGGCCCATCGGCGGGCGAGATCGCCTCAATCGGCGGGTCGCCCGGAAGGGCGACGGCCGGAACCGCCCCGAGCAACAGGACAGCAGCGGCGCCGAGGACCACGAGGACGGGGCGGCTTCTTGGTCCCATGAGCCAACGATAGGCCGCCGCGTGAACAATTCACCGAGGCGCAGAACCAGAGACGTCAGCAATCTCACTGAACGTCCGCTCAAAGAGAAGCGTCAGATTGTCAAGCCTCGAGCCTGCGTTCGAGTGTCAGGCGCGAGCGCATGTAGAGGCGAGCTCCGGAGTAGGCGTGGGTGCATTCCGCGTATACAACCGCATCCCGGGGTCTATAGGCGCTCTTGGACGTCACTCCACCGGCGCCACCTGAGCGACGCGATCGCGAGCGCTGACGACCAGGCCCGTGCCGGCCACCAGAAGGACCAGCGCCGGTACGGCGGCCGGTGGTGGCGTCTGGCCCAGCAGCAGTGCAGCGAGAGTTGCCGACACCGGAACCGTGAAGAGGGTGGCCAGCGACACCAGGGTGGGACTGGTCGAGCGCAGCACGAGATTGAAGAGCGAATGGCCGAGGAGCTGCGCGCAGACGGTCAGTGCGGCGATTCGGACCCAGTCTTCGGTCGCATACCCGGCGAGAGGCTGTCCCGCGAGCACGCAGAGCGCCAGCAGAAGGGTCGCGCACGCTCCGTAGCAGAGGCTGGTGTAGGCGATCGTCGACAAGTGGAGACGGACGCGGCTGCCCGCGACGATGTACGCGCCGCCGAACACTCCGCCGAGCAGCGCGAGGCCGTCGCCTCCGAGTGCGCGGGACGACAGCGACACATCGACTCCGGTGACCAGGAGCACACCGAGCAGGGCAAGGCCGGTTCCGGCCCACGCCTGTCGCGGCAGGCGTTCCCCCAGCAACCGGCTGAAGATGCCGGCCCAGACCGCCTGCGAGCAGACGAGGGCCGTCGCCGACGCCACGGAGGTGTATCGAAGGCTTGGGGTGTAAGTGGCGAAGTGCACCGCCAGGAAGACCCCTGCGAGCAGTGCCAGTCCTAGGATCGGGAGCGTCAGACGCCGGAACTCACTTCGGTTTCGCAAGAGCGCGCAGGGGATGACCACGAGCGCGCCGAGCCCGTTGCGCCAGAAGGCGATGGCCAGCGCGGGCGCCGCTGTGGCGGCGATGAGCGGTCCCGCGGTGGAGCTTCCCAGCACGCCGATGGCGAGCAGCGAAAGATCTTGCGTCGGCGGTCGCACGACTCCCGTGGCCCCTACGGCGCGCGGGTCCTGCGCCGCCCCGAGATGCCGGCTCATGTCGCCATCCTCACGGATCCGTGCGGTCAATCCGACGCCCGCCACGCTTTGATGTGCTCTCCGGCAATTGAGTTCCTACAACTTCTGAACATGAGACGCCGCGAGAAGCGGCCGCCTCACCTGGGGTGCTCGATCGTCGCAGCCCAAGCCACCTGCGTCCCCGCTGCAATTCGCGTGCCGGACGCGATAGTGGCCGCCGACGCGCTCGTCGACCTCCACACGCGTCGCCGCGAGGCCGGAGGGCGCGAGCCGGCACCGCAACAGATCGGGGTCGAGCCATGCCCCGGAACACACGGTCGGGCGAGGCCGAGATGGTCCGGTGCAGCCTGACAACGGCCACTTCGCGGGTCTCAAGCGTCATCGATCCTCCTCGTAGTGTTCGATCCGGCTCTGGACTATCTTCAACCATGTAGTTGAATACACTCAGACGACCTACCTCAACCTCTCTCGGTTGAAGATTCGTTTCCGGCCAACGTCCAGCAGAGGAGCCACATGACCACCCCACTGATCACCGGCGTCGACTTCGTCTGCGTCCCGACGCGCGATCACGACCGCGCCGTCGCGTTCTACTCAGGCACGCTGGGACTCGAGCGCACCAAACGCTGGGGCGAAATGCCCGGAACGGAATTTCAGGCCGGGAACCTCACGCTCGCCGTCATGGACCCAAGCGGGTTCGGGCAAGCAGAAGCGCGCCCCAACAGCGCGCCGATCGCCCTGCAGGTAAGCGACGTCGAGGCGGCCCGCACGCTGCTCGAGGCCAAGGGCGTGACCTTTCTTGTCGAGATGATGGACTCGGGTGTCTGCCACCAGGCGATCTTCACGGACCCCGACGGCAACCCGCTCATCCTTCATCACCGCTACGCGCCCCAGCCCGGCGCCGCGGCGAGTTGAGCCTCGGGCCGCCTACGCCTGTGTGAGCTTGGCGGCGAACTCCCGCAGCTTGCTTGCGGCCCCGTCGTTGAGGACGGGACCGTGACCGAAGCCGACCGTCGACGGTTCGAGTTCGGCGAGTCTGCGCTGGGACTTCCGGTTCTCGGCCGGGTCGGGCGTGAGCATGTCGGGAGGTTGGCGCAGGCCGGGGACGGTGGTCAGCAGGTGCAAGTTGAACAGGACGTCACCGCAGACCAGCGTGCGGTCTGATTCGCGCCAGAACGACACGTGCCCGGGGGAATGCCCGGGCGTGTCGAGGACGACGAACCCCGCCGCAAGCGGGTCGCCCTCGACCAGGGTTCGAGCGACGGGTGTGCCATCGAACCCGGCGGCGGCGTTGCCGACCAGGCTCAGGCCCGGCCGGTCGAGCGTCGTCGACAGGACCGGACGGCCGGTTTCAGTCGCCTCGCGGTCCGCCGCGCCGCACCAGACCGGAACCCCGAACCGCGCGGCCAGGCGCTTCATCGAGCCGGCGTGGTCGCCGTGCGCATGAGTGAGCGCAATGGCCGAGACGCTCCGCCCTTCGAGCATCCCGGCGATTCTGCTCGAAGACGGCTTGATGCCGGTGTCCACCAGCACATCACCGATCAGGTAGGCGTTGACGACGTCACGAGGGAGGAGCGGCAGTTGGAAGACACCGTCAGCGATGGCGCGCATGACGCACACCCTAGGTGCTTTCCCCGGCTCCAAAGCGGCGTTCACCCCAGACGCACGAGTGAGGTGACCATCTGATCTTGCAGCAAGCGCCCTCTCCACGGTGCGATGTCGTTGAACAGGATGGAGAGCACGACGCGTCGTCCGCTGCTCGTGGTGCAGTAGCCCGACAGGGTGCTCACGTCGCGGAGCGTGCCCGTCTTGGCTTGGCACGACCCTTCCGCCGCACTGCCGCGCATGCGTCCCGCGAGCGTTCCGCTTCGACCGGTCACCGGAAGCGCATCCCGCCACAGAGCGAAGGTCGGTGTCAGCCTCATGCCGACCAGGAAGGCCACCACGTCCGTGGGGGCCGCCCGGCTTGCACGGCCGAGACCGGAGCCGTCGACGAGATGCACTCTGGCGCCTATCCGGTGAGCGAAGCCTTCGGCAATCCGGATCCGCTCCGCTCGACTCGGCGCGAGACGGTCGAGGAGCTTCTGCGCCAGCCAGTTGTCGGACGGGCGGAGGATGCGCCCAAGCAACGGACCGACGACGCTTCCTAATCGATCCAGGGCGGCGGCCGTGACGAACATCTTCACGTTGGAGGCCAGGATCCTCGTCCGCGATGCCTGCCGAGCGAAGAGCGTCTGCCCGTTGCTGTCCGCGAAGACCGCTGACGCGCCGGCCCCTGCCCGCTTCAGTGAAGCGCTCAACGCGCTCAGGAGCACCGGCGACAGAGGCGTCGCGTTGGCCGGAGGAAGTCCCGCTGCCGGAATCCACCCTCGAGTCGAGCCGAACCGCGTCTTGATCCACGCCACCCCCTCGCGATCGACCAGTTGGTCGACTCGGACCGCGACGGGCAGCCCTTCCTGATCCTGGGCAGGGACCACGGCAAGCACACGCGATTGCTCAGCCGGCGCCTCGTACAGCACCGTCGGGTGCGAGACACCGGTCCAGGACGCGTTGGGCGCCGGCGTCGAAGCCTCGGCTGGACCGCCGCCGAGCAGGGAAACGAGCAGCAGGACAAGGCTCGCGGCACCGGCCGGATACGGGCGGCAGGGACGAGCGGCAGAGCAGGAGTCGACAAACGCCGCCAGGGGGTCCCATGACGCGCTTCTCGAGCCGAGATCCCCCACCTTCACCACCGTGGGAACATAGCCCTTCGAACTTCCGACGTCGTCTCACGACAGCGTCGATCAGCGGCTCACTCGGGCCGGCCATGCCTCTGGTTGCCTCGGGGCACGCCCCCGCGTAGGCTGCCGCCATCCGGGTCCTCACGCTACTCGCCGCCGCTTCGGTGATCGTCGTGATCGCCGCAGCGCTGCGCGAGGACGTGAGACGCCCCCGAGCCGAAGCGCGTTCGGAGGTGGTGCTCGCCGGGGTGGTCACGCCCCGCCCCGAGCCCGCGCGCGGAGCTCAGAATCCCGCGACCGCACCGCCGCGCGACGTCCGGCTCACTGTGGCGGTGAGTGGCGACATCCTCGCCCACCTTCCCGTCGTCCGGCGGGCGCGGGCGCTCGCAGGCTCCCGCGGCGGCTACGACTTCGCGCCGCTGCTGGCGCCCCTGCGACCGCTCATCAACGCAGCCGACCTGGCCATCTGTCATGTCGAGACACCGTTGCAGGCCGGCTCGCCCGTTGGCTACCCGCGGTTCCGCACACCTCCGGAGCTGGCCTCGGCCATCCACTGGACCGGCTGGGACGCATGCAGTACGGCTTCCAATCACACGCTCGACCAAGGCGAAGCTGGAGTCCGCAGCACCGTGCAGGCGCTCGATCGCGCGGGAGTGGCTCACACCGGGTCATACCGATCAGCCCTGGCGCGCAGCAGGCCGCTGCTGCTCCCGGTCCGCGGTGTGACCGTGGCCTTCATGTCCTACACGGCGACGACGAACGGACTGCCTCTCCCCCGCCCGTGGTCGGTGAACCTCGCCGAACCCGAGCGCATCCTGGCCGACGCACGGCGAGCTCGACGCCGCGGCGCCGACGCCGTGCTCGTGAACCTACACTGGGGCACGGAGTACCGTCACTCGCCCGATCAGCAGCAGCTGGCCCTGGCGCGCCGGCTGGCCGCCTCGAAGTCCATCACCGCGGTGGTCGGCCAGCACGCTCACGTCGTTCAGCCGATCCGGCGGGTTGACCGGGGCTGGGTCGTCTTCGGGTCCGGCAACCTGCTTTCAAACCAGTCCGCCGCGTGCTGCTCGCCGGCGACGCAGGATGGAATGATCGTCGGGCTTCAGCTGCGCGTTCGAGGGAACCGGGACACGGTCACGCGGATCGACTACACACCCACCTGGGTCCGTCACCCTGACTTCACCGTGCTTCCGGTTGGCCGGGCGTTGGGACGGAGCTCTGCGGACCGGGCGGCCCTGCGAGCGTCGTGGACCCGGACCGTGGGGATCGTCGGCCGTAGTCGCCAGGTGCGGCCGGTGCCCTCGCGGCTGCCGTGAGCTAGCTCCTGATTGCGCGATTCTCCGGGTCATAGAGAGTGGCGGGGGCGATCTCGGCCCGGACAGGATCGCCAAGCACCTCGACGGTGAGGTCTGAGTCCTCGGCAAGGCCGGGCGGGAGCGTGCCCAGCGCCACGGTGCGCCCGACGGTGTAGCCATAGGCGCAGGTGCGGATCCGGCCGACGACCTCGCCGCCCGCGAGCACAGATTCTCCGCCGTAGAGGCGGAGGTAGTCGCTGCCCCCCACCAGAAGCGTCCGCAGACTCCACCGCGGGCCGCGAGCCCGCGCGGCTTCCAGCGCCGCCGCGCCGATGAAGTCGTGCTTGTCCTTCGAGACGCAGAACCCGACACCACCTTCGTAGGGCGTGTCGCTCGAAGTGAGGTCCGAACCGAAGTACCGGTACCCCTTCTCGATGCGCAGCCCCTCGAGCACTCGGTAGCCGCCCGCCCGGATCCCATGCTCTCGCCCAGCTTCCATGAGGCGATCCCACACCTGGACCGCCCACTCCGGGTCGATGTAGAGCTCATAGCCCAGCTCTCCCACGAAGGTGATGCGCTGGGCCAGGATCTCGGCGCCCCCCACCGTGATCGGCTTGGCCGTCGAGAACGCCAGCGCCTCACTACGAACGTCGCCGTCGGTGACCGCCGACAGCACCTCCCGTGCGCGTGGGCCCCAGATCCCGACGACCGCCAGCTCGTCGCTGACGTCGCGCAGGTCCACGGGCCCGTCGTCCTGGCAGAGGTTCAGGCGCAGCCAGCCGAGGTCGCTCTCGAGCGCGCCGGCACCCGTGACCAGGCGGAAAGCGTCCGTGGCCAGGCGGGTCACGGTCAAGTCTGCGACGATGCCGCCCCGCTGGTTGAGGAACTGCGTGTAGACGACGCTGCCGACCGGCCGGTCGATCGAGTTGTCGCACACGCGCTCGAGCAGGGCCAGCGCGCCCGGGCCGATGACCGAGATCTTGCCGAAGGACGTCAGGTCGATGATGCCGACGCGCTCGCGGAAGGCGCGGTGCTCCTCACGCAGAGTCTCGAAGTACGGCGGCGTCGCCCATCCGAACCGGCGCTGATCCTCGCCGGCTCGCCTCCACGGGCGGCCGGGCTCGAAGTGGTCGGCACGCTCCCATCCGTTCTTGGTGCCGAACACGGCGCCAAGCTCCTCGAGGCGAAAGTGCAGCGGGCTCAGGCGCCGGCCACGCCCCCATTCGCTCGTGTCCAGCGGGTAGCGAAGACGGTAGTAGTACTTGTAGACCTCGCGGGCCTTCTCCGAAGCGAAGGCGGTGTCGCGGAACGGGCCACCGAAGCGCCACGCGCGGTAGCCGTCGACGTCCACCTCCGTCTCGCCGGACGTCATCCACTCCGCCAGGCTCTTGCCCATGCCCCCGGCGCCGCCGAAGCCGTTGAGCGACAGCCCGGCGGCCACCCAGAATCCGGGCACTCCCGGCATCGGCCCCAACAGCGGGTTGCCGTCCGGGGTCATCGCGTCCGGGTGGCACAGCAGCCGGATGACGCCCGCGTCCTCCAGGAACGGGAAGCGGCGGATCGCGCCGGCCAGCAGCGGAGCGAACCGGTCCATGTCCGACTGGGTCGGACTTGAGCCATGGTCCCACGGGACGCCGTCGGCCCATCTTGCGACCGGGTCGGGCTCATAGCCGCCCACCAGCAGGCCGCCGGCCTCGCCCTTGCCGTAGACCAGGTGGTCGGGATCGCGGAAGCACGGAGCGTCCCGGGAGATCTCGTGCCCCGGCACGGCCTGCATCGCGACGTGCTGGTGATCCACGGGCACCGAGGGAATGAACGTGCCGACCATCGCCGCGACCTGCGGCGCCCAGATCCCGGCCGCGTTGACTATGTGCTCGACCTCGATCCGGCCCGCATCGGTCAGCACGGCGCACACCGCGC
The DNA here is from genome assembly GCA_013696535.1 of Solirubrobacterales bacterium. The sequence continues at coordinate 2,082 of JACCYI010000179.1, read as the reverse complement.
GATCCGGACCGAGCTCGATCCCCGTGACTCGCGTGCGAATCCGGATCCTCACCCCGAGAGCCCTGGCGGCGTCGGCCACCGCGTAGGTGGCGATGTGCGGATCCACGAAGCCGTCCTCAGGCACCCAGATGCCCCCGTGGAGCGAGTCCCTCGTGGCGCCGGGCAGCCGCTCCACGCACTCGTCAGGGGAGAGCATCTCGACGTCGAGGCCGAGGGCGGCCGCCCGGCTGACGGCCCGCTTGAGGTCCAGCCACGACTCGGGGCTCGAGGCCAGGCGGACGCTGCCGACTCCGGAGAAGACCCCCAGCTCGCGGTAGAGCTGGACGCTGTAGCGACGGAACCTCATCATCGTGGACGACGGGTTGAACTGGGTGACCAGACCGGCGGCGTGATGCGTCGAGCCGCTCGTGAGCTCGCCCTTGTCGAGCAGGAGGACGTCATCCCACCCGGCTCTGGCAAGGTGGTAGGCGACGCTGCACCCGGCGATTCCGCCGCCGATGACGCAGACCCTCGCTCGCTGCACTTCAGAGCTCACTCGGTGCATCCTGACGGGCGCGACCGCGAGGCGTCCCACCGGCCCACCGCGCAGCGATCCCGCTCAGCCGACGAGGCGTTCCGTCTGCGCGTGCACGTCTGTAGGCACGGCGCTCGCCCCGGTATACATGCAGGTCGTGCAGGTCACCACCACGGCTGGAGTCGACGAGGCGATCCGCGCGGCGGGCGGGCGGCTCTACGTCTGGCCCATGTCGAGCGTCGGCTGTCAGCCCATGGTGCGTCTGGAGGCCGCGACGGAGCGGCCTCGCGGCCGGGCCTTCCGGCGCGTGGCGAACGCCAACTTCGATCTCTACCTGGCGACCGCGGGTCGCTGGCCGGAGGAACTCGGCTTGACGCTGGTCCGAGGTCGCGTGCGAGCGCTGTGGGACGGCGCGGTGTGGCAGATCTGAGCTCGCGGGAAGACGGCACTCCCCCTTACCGCTTGACCGCCTTCGTCCCCCCCTGATATATCAAGACGGTGAGGGTTGTCGCCGCCGCCGTACCGGCGCTTGCCGCGCTCCTGCGCCACCCGCGCTTCGAAGTGCTGCCGCTCGACGGCATCGAGGAGGAGGTGCACACCCACCTCCTCGCGGCAGAGGCGAAGGTCACCGTGACCGCCTCGCCCAACAAGGGGCTCGAGCCGACGCTGGACCTCGCGGAGCGCCTGGCCGGCGCCGGGTATCAGACCGTCCCGCACCTCTCCGCGCGACTCGTCCGCGACCGCGCCCACCTCGAGGACATCACCGCCCGCCTGCAAGCCGCCGGGATCCGCGAGCTGTTCGTCCCCGCCGGCGACGCCAGCCAGGCCGCCGGCCCCTTCGCGGGGGCCGCCGAACTGCTGACGGCAATGGGTTCACTTCGCGACCAGTTCGCCGAGATCGGGATCACGGGATATCCCGAGAGCCACCACCTGATCGGAGACGAGGAGACGATCCAGGCCATGTTCGCCAAGGCGCCGATGGCCACGTGCATCATCAGCCAGATCTGCTTCGACGCGGACGTCATCGCCGCGTGGATCGCTGAAGTGCGCCGGCGCGGCACCGACCTGCCGATCTGGGTCGGAGTGCCGGGCACGGTCGACTACGCCAAGCTGCTCCGTATCTCGATCAAGATCGGGCTCGGCGAGTCCACGCGCTTCCTCGGCCATCACCGGGGCTGGATGCGGCGGCTTATGACCCGTCAGTTCAAACCAGACGCGCTCGTGGAGGGCCTGGCGACCCGCGCCGCCGACGTGGCGGGGCTCCACCTCTACACGTTCAACGAGGTCGCCCGGACCGAGCGCTGGCGGCGCGAGGCGCTCGAACGGCTCGGCGAGGCGGGGGCTAACTCCTCCAACCCATCTGACAACCAGGCGGCCAGGTAGCCTGCGAAGGAGCCCCGCACGAACAGCCGGTAGGTCGGCTCGTTGTCGCTCTGCTCGAGGATGACGGCCGCGCGGCCGACCATGGTCTGGGCGCAGCACCCAGGCGTGAAGGAGCGCGGGTGCAGGTCCAGTGCGCAGCCCTTGGCCAGGACGTCGCGAGCGTGCGGGCCACGCAACTCGAGCGT
>JACCYI010000159.1 GCA_013696535.1 Solirubrobacterales bacterium | reverse complement strand
AGTGTGCGCACCTCGGGCTCGGGGCGTCCGCGTCGCGCGGCCACCACCACGGGGGTGAGGTCCGCGCGGGCCGCGACGAGCTCATAGGCCAAGCCGGCCTCGATCGCCCGGGTGCGCACGAGCGCCTCGGCGAGCGCGATGGTCGGGGCGTCAGCCGGGTCTGACCCGACCCGCTCGTGATCGTCAAGGGCGATCGGCTCGGCCGACTGACCTCGCTTGACGGCCGCCAGGATGGCCTCGCCGCGACGGCGGATGACGTCAGGCTGCAGACCCCTGATCGCCACGAGCGCCTTCGTACTGACCGGTGTCCGCTTGGCCAGCTCGACCACCGTCGGATCGCGCAGCACCCCGCCGACCGGGCGGTTCTCCTTCTCGGCGGTCCTCTCACGCCATGCCGCCAGTTCTCGGGCGACGGCCCGCTCGCGCGGATCGAGCGAGCTCGAGCGCGGCAGCCGGCGCCAGACCTCGTCGGGATCGCGCTCGTCGGAGACCTCGGCCACCGCCCGGCACTCCTCCCGCGCCCATCCAAGACGTCGGCGAGCCGAGAGGCGGGCCTGGAGGTCGTCCGTCAGCGCCAGCAGATGTTCGACATCCTCCCGTGCGTAGTGGAGCTGCTCGGGCGTGAGCGGCCGCGCGTCCCAGCGGGTGAAGCTCGCCGACTTGGCCACCCGGATCTTGAGCACGTCGTGAAGGAGCCCGAGGTAGCCCGCCTGGGCGGAGAAGCCCGCGAAGCCGGCCGCCACCTGGGTGTCGAAGAGGTTCGTGATCTCGCATCGCCACTCACGGCGCAGGATCGCAACGTCCTGCCGGCCGGCGTGGAGGAGGATCTCCACCTGCGGATCGGCCAGCACCTCGGCGAGTGGCGCCGGATCGAAACCCTCACCGTCGAGGGGATCGAGCAGCGTGATGTCGTCGCCCACGACGACCTGCACGAGGCAGAGCAGCGGCCGATAACGCCCTTCGGGCAGGAACTCCGTATCTATCCCCAGACGGCCGAGGGACCGGGCGCGGTCGGCGATCCCAGCGACGTCGGTCGGGGTCATCCGTCGCCCACCCCCGGCCGGGGGAACTGCGTGGCGATCACGCGGTCCCAGGCGGCGTCAGGCAGGAGCCGGCGCTGGGCGATCATGACCCTGGCCGACGCCGTGACGGTGTAGCGCGCCCGCGGCTTGGTCGCCGTGATCGCCTTCTCGATCGTGCGCGCCACCGTCTCCGGACCTCCGCCGAGGCGCCGCATCGGCCCGCGCTCGTAGACGCTCGCGGTCGCCTTCGCCACGGCGGCGTTGAAGCGCGCATAGGGGCCACCCTCGTCCGCTCGGGCGATCCCCCCGACCGCGGTGTCCCCGAAGGAGGTGCGGATGATCCCCGGCTCGACGAGCACGACGTCGACGCCGAAGCCCGCCACCTCGAAGCGCAGCGCGTCCGAGATCGACTCGACCGCGTACTTCGTCGCGTGGTAGGCGCCGCCGCCCGGGAATGTGAAGCGGCCGCCCATCGAGGAGAGGTTGACGATCTTGCCCCAGCTCTGGGCACGCATGCCGGGCAGCGTCAACTGGCACATCCGGATGAGCCCGAAGACGTTGGTCTCGAACTGCGCGCGCAGACGCTCCATGGGTACTGACTCCACGGCTCCCGACTGGCTGTAGCCAGCATTGTTGATGAGGACGCCCACCGCCCCTTCCGCCGCGACGACCGCATCGACCGCGGCTGACATGGAAGCCTCGTCGGCCACGTCGAGCGCCAGGGTGCGGCAGCCGCGAGCCTCCAGGTCGGCGATGGTCTCCGGGCGCCGGGCCGTGGCGTAGACAGCCCAGCCGCGGGAGGCGAGAAGCTCGGCCGTCGCGCGGCCGATGCCGGTCGAGCAGCCCGTTATCAGAACGGCTTTCGAAGAAGTCATGGAGAACTAGTATCCAGCCACTCATGGCCCAGCAGCATCTCGACCGCCTCTCGGCCGTGGACGCGGGCTTCCTGGCCCAGGAGTCGCACACCACGCACATGCACATCGGCGGCATCGTGCTGCTTGAAGGCCCACCCCCTCGCATCGAGGAATTCCTCGAGCACATCGGCTCGCGTCTGCACCTGGTTCCGCGGTACCGGCAGAAGCTCGCGACGCCGCCTCTCGATACGGGCAGACCCCTGTGGATCGACGATCCCACCTTCAACCTGTCCTTCCACGTCCGCCACGCGGCGCTGCCCGCACCCGGCTCCGAGCGCGGGCTGCTCGACCTCACAGGGCGCATCTTCTCCCAGCCGCTGGATCGCACCAAGCCGCTCTGGGAGCTGTGGCTGGTGGAAGGTCTGGCTTCGGGTGGCTTCGCGATGTTGTCCAAGACGCACCACGCGGTGGTGGACGGCATATCCGGGGTCGACCTCACGACCGTGCTCTTCGACCTCTCGCCCGACGGCCCACCTGCGGGCGAGCCGCCCGCACCGTGGGTCTCCCACCCGTCACCCAGCTCCGCTCAGCTCGCCGCTTCGGGGCTGCTGGGCGCCGCGCGCGCCGCCGTCGGCGTGGCCACCGGAACCGTCGGAGCCGCGACGCATCCGCAGAACCTCCTCGCGCGTGCCCGCGAAGTGGCCGAGGGCGTAGGCGACGTGGCGTGGATGGCGCTCAACGCCCCGCCCGAGACCCCGTTCAACGTCGCTCCGGGGCCGCACCGGCGGATTGCGGTCGTCCGTGCCCGGCTCGAGGAGTTCAAGACGATCAAGGACAGATTGGGCGGCACGGTCAACGACGTGGTGCTCGCGGTCGTCGCGGGTGCCCTCGGCTCATTCATGCGCTCGCGCGGGCGTCGGACGGAGCAGATCGAACTGCGGGCCTGCGTCCCGGTGTCCGTGCGCACGAGCGATCAGCGGGGCGCGCTGGGCAACCAGCTCACGCAGATGCTCGCGCCCCTGCCGATCTCGATCCAAGATCCGGTCGAGCGTCTGGAGCGGGTCGTCGGAGCCATGAGCGACTTGAAGTCCTCCAAGCAGGCGCTCGGTGCGAAGGCCATTGCGGCTGCCCAGGGCTTCGCCCCGCCGACCATCCTCGCCCAGGCGTCGCGCATGAACTTCTCCGACCGTTTCTACAACCTGCTGGTGACCAACGTGCCCGGGCCACAGTTCCCGCTCTACGTCCTGGGCCGGAAGCTCGAAGCAATGTTCCCGGTCGCCTTCCTGGCGGGTGATCGGGCGCTCGCGGTGGCGATAATGTCCTACGACGGCGGGATGAACTTCGGCCTGATCGGGGACTACGACGCCCTGCCCGACCTCGACAGCATCGCCGAGGGCATAAGGGAGGCCTTGGCCGAGCTCCGCTCCGCGGCGGGCAGCGGCTAGAACCCGGCCTTCGGACGCCGCGGTGGTCCGGGCCGAGGGGAGCTGCCTCGGCTCAGACGGGCCTCAGCGGATGAGCACCGGCGTGCCGATCGGCACCCGGTCGTAGAGCTGGATGACTTCCGGCACGCGCATGCGGATGCAACCGTGCGACGCCCTGGAGCCGATCGACCCGGAATCGCCCGTGCCGTGAATCCCCACGCCGTCGGCGATTCCGAGCCAGCGCGCCTTGAGCGGGTTCTCGGGCGAGCCGCCGGGGACGACCCTGCCGCGGTACAAACCCGCCCACGGCTTGTCGGGGGCGCTCCACGCGGGGTTGACCGCCTTGTTGGTGATCGAGTACACGCCCCCTGGCGTGTCATAGCCCGAGGCGCCGACCGCGATGCCGTAGCTCTTGGACAGCTTCAGGCGCTTGAACAGGCGCAACTTGAAGTTGGCCCGATCGATGGTGATGACCGTGGCGTAGCGCCCGGCGAGCTCGTTGGCGGTGACGTTCGCCCTGATGGCCTTGCGGCCAGGCTTGAGCAGGCGTGCGGCGGCCGGGTCGGCAACGAGCTTCTCGATGGCACTGCGCAGGGCACGGGCGTTGAACTCACGACCGGCCTTGGAGCGGCGACGGACGATCTTGCGCACCGTGATCCTGACCGTGGCGTCACGCGGACTGATCGTGACCCGCCTGTCGATCCGATTGGCGAAATCGCGGATCGGGCCGCGGCGGAAGGTCACGTAGGGAGCGACGTCAGCGACCGTGCCGACCTTCGGCGGGGACTTCTTGCCCATGTTGTAGGCCCGTCGCGCCGACCTCAGGGCGTCGAACTCGAAGCGCATCGCCTTCGGCGTGAGCTTGAAGCGCCGGCCCGCGACCGCAACGACCACGGGCAGCGAGAGCGGTGCCGCAAGCGCAGGCTCGAGACGAGCAGCCGCCTCTCCGAGGGTCAAGCTCCCGACGTCGACTCCGGCGACCCGGACACCCGGAGCGATCCGCTTCTCCACCGGAGGCGCAGGCGGGGGCGGAGCG
>JACCYI010000153.1 GCA_013696535.1 Solirubrobacterales bacterium | reverse complement strand
ATCCAGGGCGGCGAGACGGGGTCCGTGGTGCCGCGCGACGATCCCGAGGCGCTCGGCGACGCCCTGCTCGATCTCGCCGACCATCCTGATCGCGCCCGGGCCATGGGACTTGCCGGGCGGCAGCGGGCAGAGGATCGGCTCAACTGGGATGCCGTCGCGGATCGCATGCTGTCCGCGATCGCCGAGGCGCTCTCTCATCGGCGCGCCACGGATTCGCCCTGAGGCGGTCCACCTGTGACGTCACCAACCGTCTTGAGCACGCTTCACTTCCCCCGGCGGCCCGAGTGGGTTGCGCGGGTCGAGGCGCTCGATCCAGACCGCTCCAGCCCGCAACGCCTCGCCGCGCAACTCTTAAGGTCGGCAAACGACCACGACATCGTGGTTCTCAACGGGGCAGGACGGGCCGAGCAAGCGCTGGTGGGACTGCTCGTTGCCACCCGCCGCCGCCCGGCCATCGTCCTCGCCGATGCCACCTGGCGATCCGGCGGTTCACTCGTCGAGCGAGTCGCCCGGCGGGCGGCGATACGCGCGATCGACGGGCCTCGAATGCATTACTGCGTGCTGTCGAGCGCGGAGTCGCGGATCTTCCCAAGCACCTGGGGCGTGGATCCTGGTCGAGTGTTCTTCACACCCTGGTACTACGCCTTCTCGGAGGAGGAGCTGGCGATCCCGACGACGAGTGACGGCGGTGTCTTCGCCGGCGGCAACTCGTTGCGCGACTATTCGCCACTCGTCGCCGCAGGGCGTGGGCTGTCCGCAGAAGTCACGATCGCGAGCGATCAGGTCGCCGCGGGCGAGCTTCCTCCTAACGTGCACGCCGGGCCGGTCCCGCCCGAGCGCTACATGCAGCTGATGCGAAGCGCTGAGGTGGTGGTAGTCGCGCTCGCCGCTCGCCACGATCGAAGCGCCGGCCAGCAGACCTACCTGACAGCGATGGCGATCGGAAAACCGGTGGTCGTAACAGACGTCATGGGAGTACGGGACTACGTGGAGGACGGAGTGACGGGTCACATCGTGCCGCCGGCGGACCCGGTCGCCCTCCGTTCCAAGCTCGAGTGGGTCCTCGATCCGGCCAATCGCAACGAGTCCGATCTCATCGTGCGCCGTGCGCGTGAGGTTGCTCTCGCGCGCTTTGGGCCTGATCAGTACGTGCGCAGCCTGCTGAGGGTGATCGAGCGAGCCGCAGCCACAACCTGCTGAAACCCTCGGGGCACCCGTCAGCCTATTAGTCCGACGCCGACGTCGCGGCGGCAAGCGCGCGGCGATCCACCTTGCCGTTGTCGGTACGGGGCAGCTCGTCGTGGATCACGACCTTGCGGGGCACCATGTAGTCCTCGAGGCGCTCGGCGCAATGCCGACGCAGTGTCGCGGCATTGACATCGTGGCCGGGGTCGAGGGCGACGTGAGCGTGCACCGCCTCGCCCAGGAGCTTGTCGGGGACGCCCACGACGGCGGCCTCACGAACGCCCTGCGCGGCATGGAGCGCTTCTTCGACCTCCCTGGGCGCGATCTTCTCGCCACCGGATTTGATGATGTCGTCCCTTCGCCCGACGAAGTAGAGGTAGCCGTCTTCGTCGGTCCGGAAGAGGTCACCCGACGCCAGCACTCGCTGCCACGGCCAACGAGCCGGCTGGAGGCGCGTCGCGGTCGCCTCGGGGTCCTCCCAATACCCCTGCATGACGTGCTCACCTTGGATCATGAGCTCCCCCACGACGCCGGCCGCGGCGATCCTTCCCGCCGCGTCCTCGACCCAAGCGCGGGTCCCCGGGATCGCGATGCCAACCGAGGTCGGTCGCGCCGCCTGCTCCTCGGGCGGCAGGTAACAGACGCGCTGGCACTCGGTCTGCCCGTACATGGAATAGAGGCGGGCCCCGGGGAACACACGCCGGAGGGTGGCCGCGGTCGTTGCGGGGAGCGCGGCCCCGGCGTTGGTCAGGACCCTCAGATCGGGGAAGTCCCGTTCGTCTATTCCGCGCAGCGAGAGCAGCACCTGGAAGACCGTCGGCACGCCGGGCAGCGTTGTGATTGCCTGGTCGGTCAGCAGCTGCACGACCCTGCCCGGGAACGCGAGCCCGGCTTCGAGCACGAGGGTCGCCCCGGTTCGGACGCACGTCAGAAGCTGATACAGCCCGTAGCCGAACGAGAGGGGAAGCACGGAAAGCACCCGCTCGGAGCTCTGCATGGCGAGGTATTCGATCATCGAATCCGCCACGAAGGTCATGTTGCGATGAGTGAGCGTGACACCCTTCGGCGCCCCCGACGAACCCGACGTGTAAACGATTGCGGCCAGGTCACTCGAGAGCGGCGGCGCAGGCGGTGCTCTGTCCGCTTGCAATGCCGAGACGTCGTCGACCACGAACACGTCCGCTAGGCCGGCAGTGGCGGCGCGGGCCACCGAGGCCCGCTGCCCGTCGCAGAGGAGTACGGCCGAAC
>JACCYI010000144.1 GCA_013696535.1 Solirubrobacterales bacterium | reverse complement strand
CATAGGAGGGCTGGAGGATAGGGAGTGGGCATACTCGCCCGCGGATGCTCGCCGCGTTCGCTCCCTCGCCCGAGCCCTTCGTCGCCCTGATGTTCCTGGGCTTTCTGATCGGAACCGCCGGCCACGTATATCGGTCGAAGGCCACGGTGGCGGCCGGGATCGGCCTGATCTTCCTGGCGACGCTGCTGCTGCCGCTCGGGATCTACCTCAGCGATCGGTGAGTGCTGTCAGAGAAGCTGGTCCTGCTCAGGACCAGCCGCCGCCTCGGTGGGCGCCTCGGCGGCTGAGTTGGGGGGCTCCGGCCGGTGCGCGGCTCGCACTCGAGCCCCGGCGGCGACGAGCGCGCCCGCGGCGAGCAACGCGGCGAAGATACCCCATTGCAGGCCGACCGTGGCGGCTCCACCGTCGACCTCGGGCTTGTCGAACAGACGCCACACGAGCAGAAGGACCGCCCAGGCACCGGCGAGGGAGATGACGAAGCCGTCGCCGCCGGGAAGGTGGAACCCCTGCCGCTGGGATCGCGCCCAGATCAGATACAGGACGCCCGCCGACACGAGCAGCACGGCCGCTTCCACGAAGGAGAAGACGCCGAAGGCGCTGACGTTCTGTTGCACGAAGGACTTGCTGCCGGCCGGCACGAAGGACTTCTGATACCAAGGGAGCACGAGGGTCAGCGCCAGCGCGGATGCCGCGGCGCCCGCGAGCCGGTGCTCGCCCGGCAGTTCGCGCAATTCGTCGAGTGCGCTCACTGCGCGGTGGCGGGCGCCTGTGCGCCGAGCGCGTCGAGCAGCGTCCGCGCATCGGCTTCTGACACGGTGCGCAGCTGGCCCTGGAAGGCGAGCTTCCAGTGCTCCGCGGGCCACTTGCGGATGTGCTCGAGCGAGTCCTTGAGGGTCTCGGCGGGCAGCCAGGCGCCACCGGGCAGGACGAGCTCGGGCTCGCACTTGAAGCGCCACGGGTAGGGATCGGCCTTCCCGGGCTTTCCAGGCCAGACCGGCGTGCGGTCCTCGAACATCTCGCTCGTGAGACGGGCGGTGGCGGCGAAGGCCATGGCCCGGGTGAGGTAGAAGACGATCCGGTCGCCTGGCTCCATCTCGAGCGCTTGTCGGCGCCGCCCCTCCTTCATGCCGACCAGCGTGTAGCCGCGCTCGCGAGTGACCTCGTAGTTCTCGGGTGAGCCCGTCAGGATCCAGGTGGCCGGCACGCCTCAGGAGTCTAGGTCCGCCATTCAGTCGATGGGGATGTCCTCCACCTCGACAGATCGTGCGTCGCGTCCCGGTGGCTGATCGAGCCGATCGAGATAGAAGTCGATGAGCGCCCGAACGGCCACGAGAAGCTCCCGCAGCGCGCCGGCGAACTGGTGGGCGAGCTCGGGTGGCACTGCGCCTCGCACGACTTCGAGCAGGCCCGCGATGGCCTTGAGGGCTTCGACGGTTGATCCGGGGGCCTCGGGTTCGGTTGCCGCTGCCCAACCCTGCGGAGGAACGTCGCGCACTTGCGCCCGAGCCGCCATCTCGGCTTCGCGCACGAGGCGCTCGGCGGTCGCGTGCGCAGCGTCCACGTGGATGCGCATGGTCTCCAGGGCGTCGCGCCCTTCGGCGTCAGGCATGGGCAAAATGCACCACCAGCGCGCCGCCGGTGAACGATGCCGACGCGGGGCGGAAGTCGGCGAGCGAGGACGGAAGCATGATCGTCCGCTTCTGCCCGTCCACCCTCACCACCAGCTCGAGGCCGATCTTCTTCAGCGTGATGTCTGCCTTGCGAGTGAAGGGCAGCTCGAGGCGCAGCTCAGCCGAATCCCCGTCGAGCCTGAGGGTTTGCGAGACGCGCGCGTGCAGGACCGCCGACGCGTCGTGTCGGGCGAACAACGCCTCTCCCAGTTCATCGAGCATCCCGGGGCCGACCACCTCTTGAGGGAAGTACGGGGCGCGCAGCACGGGCACCGGGGCAAACCCGGACTCCACGAGCGCGAGCTGCTCTCCCTGCACCGCGCGCCAGGCTCCGAAATAGGTGCCCTCGACTTCTTCCGGGAAGACGCGATTGACCACCACGGCGTCCGTGAGATAGCCGTAGAGGTTGAGGTAGGTGAAGGTCCGCATCGCCTCGGCGATCACCACGCGATCCGGGTTCATGACGAGTCGCATGGAGACGGAGGAGGCGTCGCGGAGGATCTCGTCCATCTCGACCAGGTTGCGCACGAGCCTCTGCGCTTCGGCGAACACCCGCTCGTCGGGCAGCGTGACGTCCAGGAAGGTGCGTGCCAGCGGCCGGGCCGCGGCCAGCAGCTGGTGCTCGCGCCCGAACACCTTGTCGAGCCACCAGCGCGCGACGTCGGGGAAGGAGAGCAGACGCAGCGTCTCTCCGGTCGGCGCGCAGTCCACCACGATGACGTCCCACTCGCCTGAGTCGCGATGGCGCTTGAGCTCGAGCAGGCTGAACAGCTCGCCCGCGCCGGGCGGCACCGTGAGCTCTTCTGCCGCGATGCGCTGGACGCCGCGTTCGACGAGCATCGCGCCCAGCCACTCCTGCACCGCCGACCAGTTGCGCTCGAGCTCGGCGCCCGGATCGACCTGCTGCGCCCAGAGTGCCTCCGGATGAGCGTCTCCCGACGGCGCGGGCTGAATGCTGACGTCGGCCATGAGAACGTCCGCGAGCGAGTGCGCCGGGTCCGTGGACAGGATGAGGGTACGGTGGCCTTCGGCGGCGCAGCGCCGAGCCGTGGCCGCCGCCACCGACGTCTTGCCGACGCCGCCCTTGCCCGTGTAGAGGATGATCCGCGCAGCCACCATGGCGACCGCCGAGTCTAGGCGGGCGGTACGGCACAACACAGACGCAATACAGAAACCGGCGAACCGGCCGATGGTCGATGGTACGCTCGGAATCCCGGCTCGCATCGATCTGCAAGGACGCGCGCGGGCCGCTCGCCTCGTCTCACCCTGGAGGAGAATCCTCACATGTCCATCCGGTCGCGGTCTGTTCTGTCCCTCCCGCTGGCGTTGGTCGCAGCGATCGCCCTCGCCGCGTGCGGCGGCGACCAGGCCGGGGGAGGCGAGAAGGCCTCCGCGAGCACGAACGTGGACCAGTTGCTCAAGGAGACGTTCACGGGCGAGAAGAAGGTCGACTCTGCCACGCTCGGTCTCACGGTCCTGATCGACGCCAAGGGTGCCGAGTCACAGGGCGTCAACGGCCCCATCAAGGTCAAGCTCGGCGGCCCGATCCAGGGCTTGCAGGGCAAGACGCTGCCGAAGTTCAAGCTCGACCTGGCCTTCTCGGGCGCGGGACAGAACCTCGAGGCCGGCGCCACGTCGACTGGCGACAAGGCGTTCGTGAACTTCAACAACCAGGACTACGCGGTCTCCGACCCGGTCTTCAAGCAGCTCAAGGCCGGCTACGAAGAAGCGCAGAAGCGCAGCACGAAGGCACAGAACGGCAAGCAGCCTTCACTGTCCACGCTCGGCATCGACGCGCGCAAGTGGCTGACCAATCCGCGCAACGCGGGCGAGGCGAAGGTCGGCAATGACGACACCATCAAGATCACGGGCGGCGTCGACGTCTCCAAGCTACTCGACGACGTCAACGTCGCACTCTCCAAGGCTTCCTCGCTCGGCCTGCAGAACACCGGCCAGCTACCGCAGAAGCTCACGGCCGAGCAGCGCAAGCAAGTCGTCGACGCGGTCAAGAATCTCAAGGTGGAGATCTTCACCGGCAAGGAGGACAAGATTCTGCGGCGGATGGTGGTCGCGATGAATCTCCAGGCCGCAAAGTCGACCGGCGCGCAGTCGGCCGCCGTCAAGCTCGACTTGTCGCTGACCAAGCTCAACGAGGACGTCGAGATCAAGACACCTGACAAGACCAAGCCATTCGACGAGCTACTGGGACAGCTCGGCTCACTGGGCGGCCTCGGCGGGGCCGGCAGCCAGCCCAACTCAGGTGGCTCAAGTGGCTCGGGCGGTGCCAGTCAGCAGGAGCTCAAGAACTACACGGACTGCATCACCAAGGCCGGCTCGGACGTCAAGGCGGCGCAGGACTGCGCGAAGCTCCTCACGCCGTAGGCGGCCTGGTCCTCACCGTTGGCCGGCCGGCGTCAACTTCGCCTGGTGGAGGGAGTAGGCGCCGCAGGTCACGCTCCGGATCGATGCCCCAGCGGCGGGCCAGGTCCACGAGGCCGGGATCCAACGCCCAGCGGTCTGGGCGGGAGTCCCCCTCGTGCTCGGGCGAGGCGCCCTTGAGCGACATCGTTCCCCGGTTGTCTCCCAGTCCGCCCAGTTGAGCGACCTCCTCGTCGCTCAAGAGGATCTCGGCGGGCGTCGCCGCAAGCTCGGCCCGCTTGACTTCGGCGGGCTTGGCCAGCGGCCCGTCGGGTTCCTGGATCAGGGTCGGCGCCACGCAGCGGACCGCCGGATGAGCGAGGTCCCACTGCGCCGCGAGTTGCAGCATGGTCAGATCGTGGCGCTCTGCTGTCGGGCGCATGAGCTCCATCCGCTCGCGGCCCGCCTCGACCCAACCTGCAGGCCGGAATCCGCGGTGATCGCGCGGGGCGAACTCGTGTCCCGGCAATACGTCGTCCCAGAAGAGACCGCCATAGTCGACGACCCTGGCGATCACGTCGACCCCATGGCGCGCGGCCGCTTCCAGAGCCAGCTCGGCAGGCCACGGCTCGAGCGGGTTGAGGATCAGCATGGCCCAGTCGATGAGCGGGCCGAAGCGCTCCAGGCAGTCGATGAAGTCGAGGGTGAAGCCGTTGGCCGGGCCCGGCGCCACCCCGAGGCGGTGGGTGAGCCCAGCGTCTCGCACCGCTTCCAGCGCCTTCCAGACCGAGGGCGAGGTGAAGCCCGTGCGATCGGGGTTGTGGAGCAGGAGGACGTCGAAGGCGTCGACGTCGCAGCGCTCGAGCGACCGCTCGGTCGCCATCCGAACGTAGTCGGAGTAGGCCTCAGGGCCACGCAGGCGCGGGTCCGTGAAGCGCGGAAATCCGCGGGGTCCGTCGCGCTCGCCCGCGTAGAAGTCGTGGCCGATCGCGCCGATCAGTGAGTATTCGCCGCGCGGCACGCCCGACAGCGCGCGACCCAGCAGGGTGTCGGCCGCGCCTTGGCCGTAGGTGTCGGCGGTCAAGAGCGTGGCGACGCCCTCGTCCGGACGCAGGAGAGCGGCCAGGCGGTCGTCCTCGAGCGGCACGCCGTAGTGCATGAAGCGCCCTCCGCTCCAGGTTCCCACCGCGGTGTGCGTCGGCTCCGCCATGCATTCAATCTACCCAGAGCCTTGTAGCCTGCTGGGAGTGACTTCCGCTCCGCCGAAGCCGCGCTTCAACCTGCGCCGCTTCCTCCTCAGCGGCGATGGCTGGCCGTACCTGCTCGTCCCGTTCATCCCGATTGCGATCGCCCTCGAGCTCGCACACGCCGAGCCGACCATCATCTTCGTGGCCTCCGCTCTCGGCGTGATCCCGACCGCGGCGCTCATGGGTCGCGCCACAGAGGAGCTGGCGGCGCGCTCGGGCCCGGGCATCGGCGGGCTGCTCAACGTCACCTTCGGCAACGCCCCCGAGCTCATCATCGCGTTCTTCGCGCTCAATGCAGGCCTGCAAGAGGTGGTCAAGGCGTCCCTGATCGGGTCGATCCTCGGCAACGTCCTCCTCGTGATGGGCGCCGCGATGTTCATCGGGGGCCGCAAGCGCGAGCGCCAGACCTTCGACCGGACGGCCGCCAGTGCCCAGTCGCTCATGCTGCTGCTGGCCGCGGTGGCGCTGGTCATGCCCGCGGTCTTCCAACTCGTCTCCGGCGGCGGACTCCCGAATCCGCGCTCGGAGAGCAGCGAGTTCTCCTCCGACCTCGAGAAGCTCTCCGTCGGCGTCTCGATCATCCTGCTCTTGTCCTACGCCGCAGGCTTGATCTTCTCCCTGAGGACACACAAGGACCTCTTCAACCCGTCGCACGACGAGGAAGACCACGGCGGTGAGCCCTGGAC
>JACCYI010000123.1 GCA_013696535.1 Solirubrobacterales bacterium | reverse complement strand
GGGTCGTGAGAGCGCGCGCGTTCGTCGGGCGGCCGCCGTCTCCGGGCCCGCGCTCGTGCCGGCCACCAAGACCTGGGCCCAGCGACGGAGCTACAGGTATGCGCCGTTGGGGAGATACGGGCTGAAGGGCCCGACGTCGCCCCGGTGGAACACCGCGCCGCCGAGCCGCAACTCGAGGCCGGCTTCGAGCAGGACGGGCAACGCCCACCCCTGTCCTGACGTCACCTACTCCACCGACGCCTTCTGACCGGCCGGCGTCCCGGCAACGAATGCGCGTAGGAGGTCTGCGGCGGCCGGCTCGTCCGTGGCCGCCAGTAGCCGGAGCTCCCCGGCTGACGACATGGCATAGCCCCGACCTTCGACGACGAGCATCCGCGCCCCGCTCGCCAGCAGCGCGCCGATGTCGGGCCCGTGAGCCGCGCCGCGCACCGCCCGGTCCACCGTCTCGGTGAGTGCAAGGTCGGCCGGGCCGCCGGGTCTGACGGCCGCAGGCACTTCGACCGGGTGCGGCTCGCCCCGGCCTTCCACGGCCGGGTGCAGAGCGAATCCCGCTCGCGCGTACGCCCGCAGTGCGCGGGCGTCCTTAGAAGCCAGGATGACGAAGCCGCGAGCGCCGCTGCCGTAGTGGAGGGCGGCCCGCAGAAGCCTCGAGCCGAGCCGAGCCGATTGCGCTCCCGGGTCCACCACGAGCAGGGAGAGCCCCCAGAGGCCGTCGCGCAACAGCGCGAGCGCCGCACCCACCACCGCTCCCGAGTGCTCCGCGACGTAGGCGCCGCCCGGGTCGGTGGTCACCAGGTGACGGATTCTGGCGAGCCCGCGCTTGGCGCCTGCAGGCGAGTCGTAGGTGAGGTTCGGCGCGCCTCCGAACCGGATCTCTAGATCCGCGAAGGCCCGGCTCGCCACCCCATGGACATGCGGCGCGTCCTCGAGCCGCATCGGCCGGACGACAGCCCTGGACATCAACGTGCGCGAGCGAACCGCTGCACGGCCATCATCAGCTCGTCGAGCTTGTGGGCCGCCTGCTCCTCGCTCTCACCGCCGACAGCTTCCGCGACGCAGCCGCGCACGTGACCGTCGAGGACCCGGATCGCAACCTGCTCGAGCGCGGTCTGAACGGCGGCGACCTGCGTCAGGATGTCGACGCAGTAGGCGTCCTCCTCCACCATCCGCTGGAGTCCACGGACCTGCCCTTCGATGCGGCGGAGACGGTTCTGAACGGCTTTCGTGTCCGCCTGCATCGTTCGAGAGAATACCCCGCCCCGGTAATTCGATCCACTATCCTCGGCATCCCGTGGCGAGCCGACAGGACGAAAAGGAACGTCGTCGCCAGGAGCGGCTGGCGCGCGAGCAGGCCGAGGCACGGTCTGCCGCCAACCATAAGCGCCTCCAGCTCGTGGGCGGCGGGGTGTTGGCGTTCGCCGCGATCGCGGCCGTGGTGATCGCCCTGGTGACCGGGCTCGGCGGCGGTGACGAGGCACCCAAGGTGCCCGACTCCGACGCCGCGAAGCTGGCCGCCGCCAAGCTCCCCGATCAGACGGTCACGGACCTCGAGGACGCCGCCAAGGCGGCCGGCTGCACGCTCAAGAACCCGCGCTATGAGGGGGCCGACCACGAAGATCGCAAGTTCAAGCCGGCGGACTACAAGACCAATCCGCCGACATCGGGAAATCACAACCCGGTCGCGTACCAGGACGGGATCTACGAGCCCGGCACCATCCCGATGCTCGGCCAGGTCGTGCACACACTCGAGCACGGGCGTATCGACATCCAGTACCGAAAGGGCACTCCGAAGTCGGTCGTGGCGCAGCTCGAGACCTTCGTCGGGGAGAACGAGGGCTACCACATGGTCATGTTCGAGAACACGACCGACATGAAGCCGCAAGTCGCTGCCACCGCCTGGACCCACTCGTTGACGTGTGACGAGATGAACCCGAAGGTATTCGACGCGCTGCGCACCTTCCGCGACAAGTACCTCGACAAGGGCCCCGAGAAGATCCCCTAGGCACCGGGGCGCCAGCCGCCGGTCTCGCCACGGTAGAGGCCATGACCCGTGAGCACCATCCGGGCGGTGAGGACCAGCACGCGGATGTCGAGCCGCAGAGATGCGTGCTCGACGTACCACAAGTCGAGCTCTATGCGTTCGTGCCACGGCAGCGTCGCGCGACCATGAACCTGGGCCCAGCCCGTGGTGCCGGGCCGCACCTTGAGGCGGCCGCGCTGGAGTTCTGAGTACCGATTCACCTGTACTTGCACGGTCGGGCGCGGGCCCACGAGCGCCATCTCGCCCTGCAGCACGTTCACGAGGTTGGGCAGCTCGTCG
>JACCYI010000111.1 GCA_013696535.1 Solirubrobacterales bacterium | reverse complement strand
CGGTCCGCGTGACCCCCGCCTTTCCGAGCGTCTGCCTGGTCATCCTGGACGGCTGGGGCTTGGCCGAGCCTGGACCCGGCAACGCGGTCGAGCTCGCCGCGACACCGGTGTTTGACGCGCTGTGGGCCGAGCATCCGCACTGCACGCTGACCGCGATGGGAGAGAGCGTCGGCCTGCCCCCGGGCCAGATGGGCAACTCGGAGGTCGGTCACCTTAATCTGGGCGCCGGAGCCATCGTCCCTCAGGACCTCGCGCGGATCGACGCCGCGGTCGAGGACGGCTCGCTGGCTTCCAACGAGACCCTGCGCGAGGCGCTGCACGGCGCCGAGCGCGTGCACCTGGTCGGCCTCGTGTCCGACGGGGGGGTTCACGCCTCCGAACGCCATCTCAAGGCGCTTATCGAGCTCGGTGGCGAGTGGGGGATCGAGGACCTGGTGATCCATGCCTTCACGGACGGCCGCGACACCGCGCCGACCGGCGGCGCGCGGTTCCTCGCCGAAGTGCAGAGCTGGTGTGACGAGGTGGGAACGGGCAGGATCGGCTCGGTCGTCGGGCGGTATTTCGCGATGGACCGCGACAAGCGTTGGGACCGTACCCAGCGCGCATACGATCTGCTGGTCCACGGTCGTGCTGAGCAGCACGTCGATTCGGCTCCAGAGGCCGCACAGACGGCCTACGAGCGCGACGAGACCGACGAGTTCATCGCGCCGACCACGGTGGGGGAGCAAGCCTGCGTACGACAGGGCGATGCCGTCCTGGCCTTCAACTTCCGGCCGGATCGCATGCGCCAGCTGACCCGAGCCCTCGCCGACCCGGACTTCGAGGAGGTCGATCGCGGAGGCGCCCCGCCGCTGGAGCGCTACGTCACGCTCACGCGTTACGAAGAGGGCTGGCCCTACCCCGTCGTCTTCGCGCCCCGACTCCCCGATATGACCATGGCCCGGGTCATCGCCGATCGCGGCCTACGACAGCTTCACGTGGCCGAGTCGGAGAAGTACCCGCACGTCACCTACTTCTTCAACGGCGGCGAGGAGGAGCCATACCCGGGCGAGGAGCGACAGCTCGTGCCTTCTCCGCGCGACGTTCCGACGTACGACCGCAAGCCCGAGATGAGCGCGCGGGAGGCCGCTGACGCGTTCGTGAAGGGATGGGCGGAGCACGAGCCTGCGTTCGCCATCATCAACTTCGCCAACGCGGACATGGTCGGGCACACGGGGGTGATCCCCGCCGCCGTGACGGCGGTCGAGACGGTCGACGCCTGCCTCGGCCGAGTGCTCGAAGCCGTGCGAGCCACCGGCGGCGCCGGCATCGTGACGGCCGATCACGGCAACGCGGACCACATGCTCGAGCCCGACGGCTCGCCCAACACCGCCCACTCGTTGAACCCCGTGCCGTTCATCGTCGTCGCGCCCGGAACGGAGGAGCTCGACGGGGACGGCATCCTGGCCGACGTGTCGCCCACCGCGCTCGCGCTGCTCGGCTTCGACCAGCCACCCGAGATGACGGGGCGCTCGCTGCTCGGCTGACTCCCCGAGGAGGCGGAGCCGTTGCTCATGCAACGACGTGTCGGTAAGATCGGCGCATGCCCACCCCGACGCTCAGCACGCCGACCAATGAGCTCACTCCCTCAGAGCTCGGCGCCTGGCGCGGCCTGCTCCGTGTCCACGCGGCTCTGTTCAAGGCGCTCGACGCCGAGCTCGAGACGGCCCACGGGATCCCGCTGTCGTCGTACGAGGTGCTCATCTTCCTGAGGTCCGCTCCTGATCATCGGCTGCGTATGGCCGACCTGGCGGACCGTGTGCTGCTCAGCCGCTCAGGCATGACTCGCCTGGTCGACCGGCTGGAGCGGGCGGGATGGCTGGCCCGCGAGCAGTGCTCAGCCGACGCCCGTGGCTGCTACGCCGTGCTCACCCCCGAGGGCGAGGCGTTCCTCGACGAGGCCCGCCCGACGCATCTCGAAGGCATACGGGAGCGCTTCCTGCGTCACTTCTCGGAAGAGGAGCTCGTGGCCATGGCCGAGCGGTGGGAACGCGTCCAGCCGGGCTCAAGTCAGGACGAAAACCTCAAGACTTGATAGGAGGCGACTTCGGATCCCGAAGCCCGAGCAGAAGAAACCGCGCAAGGTCGCCATCGGGAGCTCGAACGGCGAGGCCAAGACGATCGAGCGGTAGCCGGCGAGGGCGGGCGCACCGCTGCGGGCGGTGCGTCCGACGTAGCCTTACAGGAGTGCCGCTCTTCGACGTCCAGGCCCGCCTCCCCGACTCACGCGCCCGGGCGGGCACCCTGGAGCTGGCGCACGGCAGGGTGCGGACGCCGGCGTTCGTGCCGCTGGCGACCAAGGCCACGGTCAAGACGCTCGAAGCCCACGAGGTGGCCGCCCTGGGCTACGACATGGTGCTGGGAAACACCTTCCATCTGTTCCTGAGTCCCGGGCACGAGCTGGTCGAGGAGCTCGGAGGCCTCCACCGGTTCATGCGCTGGGACTCCCCGATCATCACGGACTCCGGCGGCTTCCAGGTCTTCTCGATGGGCCATGGAACCGTCGCCGACGAGATCAAGGGCCGGTCGCCCGGCGTCAGCGCCGACGGAGTCCGGACCGGCGCCATCCTCGCGATCGAAGAGGAGGGGGTCCGCTTCCGCTCCTACCTCGACGGGCGCGAGCGCTTCATGGGACCGGAGACCTCGATGGGAGTTCAAGCTGCACTGGGCTCGGACATCGCCCTGGTCTTCGACGAGTGCACGCCTCTGCACGTCTCGCGCGACTACACCGCCCGCTCGACCGAGCGCACCCATCGGTGGCTGAGCCGTTGCCTGGACTGGCACACCGAGCACGGCCCCGCCCACCAGGTGGTCTACGGGATCGTTCAAGGCGGAGTGCACGAGGACCTGCGACGGGAGTCCGCCCAGCACGTGGCGGCGTCCGCCTGCGACGGGATCGCCATCGGCGGCTCGCTCGGGGAGGACAAGGCGCAGATGTACGAGGTGGTCGA
>JACCYI010000102.1 GCA_013696535.1 Solirubrobacterales bacterium | reverse complement strand
GCCTTGGTCGTGGTGCGCCGGCTCGAACGCTGTGCGCGCCTGGCGGTCGTCTTGACCTCGTCGCCCAGGTCCTCGACGTCGTCCTCGACCTCGTCGCGGAGCTTACGCAGGCCCTCGGCCGCGCCTGTCGTGCTCACGTCATAGGACGCATCGCCCGCGGCGATGGCGCGGACCGTTGCCTTGGCGAGCTCGGGCAGCTGTTCGCGCAGAGCGGTGAGCTGGCGCTCCTCCTGCCCGCGAATCCGAACGGCGAGCTCGGCGGTCTTGACGTCCCCCACCGCGCGGGCGGTCGCCTCGATGCCGTCGTAGGTCGCGATCTCCAGCGCCTCGGTGGCCACCTCGTCCTTGGCGTTCTTGAAGAGCTTCTCCTCACCGGCGCGACCACGCACCAGGTCCACCGGGCCCTTGGAGAGGGCCAGCGCCTGACCGATGACGGTTTGGGCCGCGCCGAAGCCGACGGCGAGCACCGAGCGGTTGGCTCCGAGCTCGGACAGGCGGTCTTGCAGCTGCGTGGCCTGCTGGCGGGTCTCCCCGAGATGACGGTCGAGCAGCCGCCGGTACGGGCCCTCGGGCGTCATGGCGATGTGGGCGCGAAGGGTCGTCACCGCTGCGCCCTCGGCTGCGTGCGCCTCCTCGAGCTGCCCGATGACCAGCATGCGACCCGCCTCGAGCTGGGCGATGTCCTCCGTGTTGATCTGGGTCTGGGTTTCGGTGCCGGCGGTACGCCGGGAACGAGTGGTTTGTGTGGCCATTTTGAGGTTCCTTTCGCAAACGTTTGTTCGTATGGCTAGCGTAGAAGCTTCATGGCCCGGACGCGTGTAGAAGTGGACATCGACGGGCGAACCTTGTCGCTCTCGAACCTCGAGAAGGTCCTCTATCCGAAGGCCGGTTTCACCAAGGGCCAGGTGATCGACTACTACACGCGCATCGCGCCTGTCGTGCTACCTCATCTGCGTCACCGCCCGCTCACGCTCAAGCGCTATCCGAACGGGGTCGACGGCCAGTTCTTCTACGAGAAGCAATGCCCCAGCCACCGGCCCGACTGGGTGCGAACGGCTCCGGTGTGGAGCCGCCACACCAAGCGTACGATCGACTTCTGCGTGGTGGATGACTTGCCGACGCTCGTCTGGACTTCGAATCTCGCCGACCTCGAGTTGCACACCTCGCTCGCTCGTGTCGACGACGTCACAGCTCCCCGGATCCTCGCCTTCGACCTCGACCCGGGCCCGCCGGCCACCATCGTCCAGTGCGCCGAAGTCGCCGTACGTCTGCGGGAGGTCTTCGAGCATCTGGGTCTCGAGTGCTTCTCGAAGACCTCGGGCTCGAAGGGGATGCAGGTCTACGTGCCGCTCAACGTCCCGACCACCTACGCGACCACGAAGCCCTTCGCCAACGCCATCGCTCAGCTGCTCGAGCGCCGGCACCCAGAGCTCGTGGTCTCCGACATGAAGAAGACGCTGCGCACGGGGAAGGTCCTCGTGGATTGGAGCCAGAACGACGAGCACAAGACCACGGTCTCCGTCTATTCGCTGCGCGCGCGGGACTTCCCGACCGTCTCCACTCCGATCACGTGGGAAGAGGTCGAGGCGGTCCTTGACTCGCGCGAGCCAGACGACCTCGTCTTCGATTCCGCCGCCGTGCTCGCGCGCGTGGCCGAGCACGGCGATCTCTTCGCACCGGTCGAAGTGCTCGAGCAGGAGCTGCCGTCGTCTCTCTGAAGGGGTACTACGTAACTTCGAGACACGGTGCGATGTCTCAAGTGCAAGTACCGAAGACGGCGACGGGAGGAACGAGATGGCAAGAACCAAGGAATCCAAGGGGGTATCGCTGGCAAAGGGCCCGGTCGCGCTTCTGGGGCTGGCGTTGCTGGCCTACGGCATCACCGGCCTGATCTTCGGTGGACAGAGCTTCAGCTCGAATCCGGTGGACGGGACGATCAACGGCGAGAAGTGGCTTGGGCTCGAGGTCAACGGCTGGAGCAACCTGCTGTTCATTGCGTCGGGCGCCCTACTGCTGTTCGGCTCGCCGCTGCACTGGGGCGCGAAGACCATGTCCCTGATCGTGGGGCTCGCCCTCGGAGCGGCCTCGGTCATCGCGCTCGTCGACAAGAGCGACGTCTTCGGCATCTTCGCGGCCAACGGCTTGACCAAGCTGGTGTGGGGTGCTGCCTCCGCCCTGTTGCTGGTCCTCGCCCTGCTGCCGCGGGTCGGCGGTAAGACCAAGCACCCAGAGACCGGCGAGCGGGACGAGCAGGTGGGCGCGACCCGGCGCGTCGAACGTGAACGCACCACGGTCGACCGCGAACCCGTTCGCGAGCGCTCGACACGCGTCGAGCGCGACTCGGGGGCGGAGGATGATTCGCGTGCCGGCAGCCGCCGGGTGGTCGCCCCTGCCGACGGCAGCACGCGCGAGAGCCGGGAGACGACGCGCCGCCAGAGCGAGCGCGACTCGCTGTAGCGTCGACGGACTTACCGCGAGATGACGGCGTGCGTCACGGGCACGCCGAAGCGCGCTTCGGCGTCCGCCAGGCTGTCGTCCTCGCGGTAGTCCCGATCCCCCTCCGGGTGGGAGAAGATCACGATGCGGTCCGCGGCGAAGGTCGCCATCGCGTCCTGGATGGCCACGGCGGGCTCTGACTCGCCGGTGTCACCCGCGGCGTCGATGCCCGCCTCCTCCAGACGCTCGACGGAATCGACCTGCGCCGTCTCCGCCTCCGCGATGGCCTCGTCAGTGTCAGACACCCAGAAGGCGAACTTGCTCTGATTGGTCGCCGGGGAGATGACGAGCACTTCGGCGCCCTCGACTTCGGCGCCGAGGGCGGCCCGGAGGACTTCGGCGTCGATGGGCTCGGGAGTGAGGACCAGCAGCTTCATTGCGCGGATGCTATAGAGCGGCTCGGCCGGCGGCCAAGTCATAGAGCAGAGACGAGAAGGCGAAGTCGCGCGCACCCAGTCCGGCGCCCGTATGCGGGTGGTAGTACTCGCGCAGGCCGTCGCGCAGTGCGGCGTCCGTGAGCGCGCGCACGATCCGGTCGCCCTCCCCACGATGGCCGAGCCCGTCGAGCCCCGGCACCAGCAGCCAGGCCGTGTTGACCCACGACGGCCCGCGCCAGGTCCGGAAGCGGTCCCAGCCCGGATTGAAGGCCGGCTCCTCCATGCTCACCGAGGGGATCCCGCAGGCGGCCCGGTAGCGGGAGGGATTCAGCAGGTGCTCGTCGATCAGGCGCCGGCGCACTCCTTCCGGGATCGCCGCGCCCAGGGCGAGCGGCGCCAGCGCCGACCAGGTCGACACCGGCACGGGGCGCTGCGAGCGGCCGGCGAGATCGTGGAACAGCCCCGTACGTTCGTCCCAGCAGCGCTCGAGGAGTGCGGCGGCGGTGCGGCGGGCGCGGACGGCGTGCACGCCCTCGTGCTCGGACTCCCCGAGCAGGCGCGCCAAGGCGGCTCCCGACAGTGCGTAGGCGACGTTCACGAGGACATCCTTGACGTGCAGGTCGCTCACCGACATGAACGCCGGCGCGTTCCACCCGAGCCGGCGGTGTCGCTCCATCAGGAGGAAGTGGCCCGGGCGGTCGTGCGCGAAGCGGCCGTAGACGCCGTCGTACTTGGGGGAGTCGTCGAGGCCGGACTCGTCGGGCAGGAGGATCGAGATCAGCCCGCTGCCCTCGGGATCGCGCTCGCGCGCCAGCCACTCGTGATGCGCGGTCAGTGCCTCGATCGCCTCCGCGGCGAAGCCCGGGTCCTCCGAAGCGGAGGCGGCGGCCACCCGCTCCCACGCGAAGGCGAGCAGCGGCGTCTGGATCGTGGCGGTCGCTCGGCTGCCGCGCATGGCCTCGGTGGCATAGAAGGGCGCCCGCCGCCAGCGAGGACTCTCCCCCCAGAAGGCGGTGTGCGGGATCAGCCCGTCAGGACTTCCGGCACGCACGAGCGTCCGGAGTTCCTCACGCCCTCTCCACGGCTCGATCCGGGCCCAGACGATGGCGTGGAAGCACGAGTCCCAGTACCACTGGTGCTTGTAGCGGCGGGCGGAGGGACACGTATAGGCGTACGGGGTGCCGTCCGAGCGCAGCCCTTCACGCCAGTTGGCTCGCAGCACACGCTCCGAG
This sequence comes from Solirubrobacterales bacterium, assembly GCA_013696535.1. The sequence goes on along the minus strand of JACCYI010000102.1, from coordinate 1,995 downwards.
GTGGCCCTCAGTCGCTCGAGCACAGGTCGTCGTAGGTGATCGCCCGTCGCTTCTTCGCCCGGTTCAAGGCCCGCTCGAGCGCCAGCACGTGACGCGGGTGGTCGAAGTCGGCGGGATGGAGGTCGAGGCGGAGCACTCCGCCCTGCAGCCACGAGCCGGTCTCCACCACCAGAGGGGACAGCTTTCGCTTGAGCGCGCTCGAAGTTCCCAGGGTCAGAGCGGGAGCCGCACTTCCGCGCCGGGCGCCCTGCACCCGTAGTTGGGTCGCCCACCAGTCAAAGCCCGTCTCCAGCTCGCGGCGCAGCGCCGGGGTGTAGGCGTAGGCGGGCGCGACGAAGCCCCGGGGCTCGAGCCCCGCCAGGGTCAAGACCCTGCGCCCCGCGGCAACGCTCTCGCGTGTCTCGTCGGGATCCAGGCCGCAGAACTCAGCTGCGAGCCCACCCTGCCAGCCAGCGACAAGCTGGCGGAGTCCGCCGGCCCGACGCCGCTGCCGGTGTGCGAGGCCGTGCTGGGCGATGGCGTCCCCCTGATCGCGGCAGTCCAGGAGCCACGCGGCGAGTTCGGGCCGGCGCTGGAAGAAGGGATGCAGGTCTGGGGCCGGGATCACCAGCAGGGTCACGCGCTCGATCCCGTGATCTGCGAGCCAGTCGCGGATGAGGGCGCAGCGCTCGAACGTCGCCGGCTCCACGTCGTGCAGCGCGACCGCGAGGGTGCCCGAAGACGGCCTCATCGGGCGAGACCCTCGAGATCTGCCAGCTCGGCCCTGAACGCTGCCTGCCAGGTGTGACGATCTGCGAAGTGAGCGGCCGCTTCGTGATCGGGCCGGCTGGCCCGGGCCACCTCGATCGCCGCCAGCAGCCCGCCAGGATCGTCCGGCGCGAAGGTGTGCGCAAGCGGGCCGAGTAGGGCCGCCGAGGGAGCCGTCGCGCAGGCGACCGTGCTGGCCCCGCTGGCGGCCGCCTCGAAGGCGACCAGCCCGAAGGTCTCGTTGGCGCCGGGCATGACCACGCAGCGGGCGGCTGCGTAGCTGGCCGCGAGCTCACGACGGTCCGACACGTATTGCCGAAACGTCACGCGCGCCGACAGCCCGAGGCGGCGGACGTGGGCCTTGACGGCGTCGACCGCCGGCCCGGCGCCCAGCAGTTCGAGCGGCCATGAATCCCTCGAGCCGGCCGTCGCGTCCAGCAACGTGAAGATCCCCTTCTCCCTCGCCAGCCGTCCGACGTAGAGGACGTGGTCACCCCGTGCGACCCGGCGTGGGCGGAAGGCCGGATGCAGCCCGAAGCGCAACTCCAGATCGGCGCCCCGGCCGGCATCGCCGGAGGGATCGCACGCCGACATCACGGCGTCCGCGGGGGCGTAGGTGCGTCGCAGCCAGGCTCGGAAGGCCGACGTGTAGAGCGGCTGGGGGCCGGGAAAGGCGCCGGCGTCCAGCGCCGCCGAGCCGTGGTGGACCATCACCACCTTGCCGCCGGCCTCCCGGACCAGCTGTCCGACCTGAAGGGGCCGCCAGAAGGGATCATGGAACAACACGATGTCCGGGCGTACGAGCCGCAACGTCGCCTGCAGTGAGCGGGACCCGGCCGGGATGCGGTAGCCGTTGGCGGCTGCGACGCGCAGCGCGCGCAGCTCGTGACGCACGGAGCCGGCCGCAGCCTGGTGGTACTCATGCGCTCCGGGAACGATCAGATGGTGTTCGCAGAGACTCTCTCGCTGCGCCCATCGCACCTTCTCGTCGAGGTAGGTCCGGATGCCGCCCGAGCGCTCGCCGTAGAACATCGCGACGTCGGCCACGCGGAGCTTCGGGCGCTCGACGATCCGCAGGCGCCTCTGGGTGAGGCGATCGTTTCCGTCGACCCGGGCGGCGTCGGGCACGTCAGGCTGCCCGCTGTTCGGCCGCCCGCGCCTCTCCGGCAGCCGCCAACGTGCGGTGGTAGCCCTCGGCGAGGCGGCCCAGGGCGCGCTCCCAGGTGCGGTCGGTGACCGCCGCCAGAC
>JACCYI010000051.1 GCA_013696535.1 Solirubrobacterales bacterium | reverse complement strand
GCTCCGGGGCGTCGGTGCCTGGGGCTTTGAGCAGGAGTGGTTGCGCGAGCGGACGATCGACGACGACGCGCGCGACGCCCACGGGCTAGGGATAGAGACGGCCGCGGAGCTCGGACTCCTCGGGCTCCTTGCTCTTGCGCTGCTGATCGGAGGGGTCGGCGTCGCCGCGTGCCGGGCGCTCGAGCGCGATCGCGCCCTGGCGGCCGGCCCGGTGGCAGCCCTTGTCGCGTGGGCCCTGCACGCCCAGATCGACTGGGACTGGGAGATGCCGGCGTTGACGCTCATCGCCATCGCACTCGCGGGGTTGCTCGTCGCCACGGGCGAGAGACCCGCCATGAACCGTCCGACGCTCGCGGCCAGGATTGCGCTCGCTGGGCTCAGCTTGGCGGTCGCCCTGCCGCTCGCCGCCGCGCTGCGTTCGGTGATCCTCACGGACCGCGCCACGACGGCTGTGCAGGCGCAGGGGCGCCTCGACGCAGCCGGCTTCGCCGAGGCGCGAGATCTCCTCCGCCGGGCAGGCGAGCTCAACCCGGACCCCAATCCCGAGATCATCGATGCCGGGCTCCTGATCGGTCGCGGCCGGGAGAGTGAAGCTGCGGCGAGCCTTGAACGCAGCCTCCAAGTCGAGCCCGACAATCCCGGAGCGTGGCGCCTGCTCGCCATCGCCGTTCGACGAAGCGATCCGGCGCGATCAGCGGAGGCTGAGCGGCGCGCTCGTGCTCTCGCGCCCCGGCGTCCGGGCTGATCCGAGGTCAGTGACGTCGGTGACCGGAGCCGCAGTCTCGGGACGGCGCACGCAGAGCGCCAGCACAGCCACGGCGGCCACCGCCTGGACGCTCAGAACCGTGGCCGCGAAGGACTCGATCGAGCCCGCGCCGAGCAGCAACAACGGCTCCGCCAGGGCGGCGAGGCCCAACGCCACCAGGAAGGTGCGGCGGTGGAGCCCAAGCAGGAACTGCACAGCCAGGTAGGTCGCGGCAAGCGAGGCGTACGCCATGCCAAGGACCAACAGGATGTCGTCGCCGGTCTCGAACTCGGCGCCGAAGGCGGTGCGCAGAAGCAGAGCGGGAATCGTGGCGAAGGCCACGAGAGCGACCGCAGCGATCGCGCCGATGACCGCGAGCGCCCGCAGGAGCACGGTCCGCGGATCCTCCCCCGCCGCCGCGCGGTGGGTTGCCTCGGGCAGGACGTAGAACCCCAGCCCCACCGCGATCCAGACCACCGCCTTGCCGGCGACGGTCGCGGCCGCGTAGACGCCGGACTCCACCTCGTCGAGGGCGTGCCGGGCCATGATGACGTCGACATTCTGCAGTACCGCGACGAGGACGAGCGCGCCGATCGGCACGCCGGCGCCCCGCAGGAGCTGGCCGAGCGGATGGCCGACCCCTGTCGGCACTCCGAGCCGTCTCCGTTGCACAACGGCCAGCACGCAGGCCGCGAGCGCGAACGACGCGAGGGTTCCGAGGTACGCGCCCGTCACCCCGAGGCCGACCACCACGAACGCCGCGCCGATGACCAGCCTGCCGAAGGCCTCGAGGATGACGTTGAAGCCGACGGCACCGTAGGAGCGGGTCGACTGCAGAAGGCCGCGCTGCAGGCACAGAAGCAGCCACAGGGCACCGGTGGGAAGGACCGCCGCCGCCGCCCACTCCTGGCGGACGTTGAGCAGGGCGGCGAGGGGTCCGCGCGCGGCGATGGACAGGGCGGCGACTACGCCGACGCCGAGGAGCACACGCCTGGTCCAGCCGTTCAGGGTCGCCGCGAGCTCTCCGCCCACTCCGAGCCGGCCCAGCGTGCCCTCGCGCGCTGCCGCTATCTGCAGCGCAGAGCCGGGCACCATGAGGATGATCGTGAGGTTCAGGAGGGCGGCCAGCGAGCCGTAGCCGTCCGCGCCCAGGATCCGGGCGAAGACCACCGTGAAGCCGACCGCGGCGAGGTTGGCGCCCATCGTCGCCGCGGCGAGGCCCACCGCCTTGGTTGTCTCTGAATCACGCACGCCGGTGGCCCGCATCGCGGCGGCACGGTATCGCAGGCGCCGGAGCCCGCCACGGAGCGACCATCTAGGCTTCGCGCGCACATGTCCTCGAACCGACTTCGGACCACGCTCCTCACGCTCGTGATCGCCCTGACGCCATCCACCGCGGTCGCCCAGAGCGCGGGAGACGACCAGTACCAGGACCCCTTCGGTGATGAGGCGCCTCAGGCCGCGCCCCCGGCGCCTTCCGCGCCGAGCCCGGGTCCCGAGCCGGACGGCACGTCCTCCGCGCCGGAGCCGGCCACGGGCGCCAACGACGCTGAGGCCGCTCCCGCCGCGCCCGCGACGGTCGCTCCTCCAGCATCGACCAGTAGCCCTGCAGGCGAATTGCCCCGCACAGGCGCCGATGCGGGCATCCTGGGCGCCGGCGGAGCGGCGCTCGTCCTGTGCGGTATCGCGCTGCGGCTCCGGCTTGCCCATGGCGGGCGCCGCGCCTGACGCCCCGCAGGAGTTCTCGACGTCGTCGGGAGTCGAGACCGAGCGCGCCGGCGCGGCGGTCGCCGCCCACCTCGCACCCGGGGACGTCGTCCTGGTCTCGGGAGAGCTCGGAGCGGGAAAGACCACCTTCGTGCGCGGCGCGCTACGCGTGCTCGGAGTCCGGGATGCGGTGACCAGCCCGACGTTCGTGGTCGGACATCTCTACGAGGGCACCCGCGGTCCGCTCGCCCACCTCGACTTGTATCGGCTCACCGAGCTCGAGGACGAGGATCCCGGGTTGCTGGACCCCTACTTCGGGCCGGAAACCATCTCCTTCGTGGAGTGGCCCGAGCGGGCGCACGGAAGCGACCTCGTCCTCACCACGACGGTGGCCGTGACGCTCGAGCACGCAGGAAGCGACGCGCGGCGCATCCTGGTGGACTGGACGTGAGAGCGGTTCTCGGCTTCGACACCTCCACCGCGGCGACCGCGGCTGCCGTCGTGATGCCGGACGGTGGTGCGGTCGAGGCCCGTGACGATCCTGTCCCGGGTCAGCGCCCTGCGCACGCGGACCGGTTGCTGACCCTGATCGAGCGGGTTCTCGACCAGGCAAAGATCGGTTGGGAGGACGTCGAGCGCCTCGCCGTGGGCGTCGGGCCGGGCGGCTTCACGGGCCTGCGGATCGGGGTCGCGACGGCGCGCGCGCTCGCGCAGGCCCGTGATCTCACACTGGTTGCGGTCGGCTCGCTGGACGCGTTGGCGGCCGGCGTCAGCCCGGCCGAGGCGGGCGAGGTCGCGGCCGTGATCGACGCTCGCCGAGGGCAGGTCTACGCGGCGACCTGGCGTGGAGCCACGTGCACCCTCGAGCCGACGGCGCTCGATCCCGAGGCGCTGGCGAAGCGGGTGGGGCCGGGCACCCTGGCGGTCGGTGACGGGGCGGTACGCTTTCGGGAAGTGCTCGAAGGCGCCGGGGCTGCGGTTCCAGCGGACGATTCACCCAGCCACCGCATCCTCGGCGCGAACGTCTGCCGGCTCGGAGCGGCGGGGGAACCGACCGACCGTGACGCGCTCGTCCCCGACTACCGCCGCGAGCCCGACGCCAAGCCGCCCTCCCAGTCGTGAGCCTTCACTCCACTTCTCACCTCGAAGTCCGCCGCCTCACCTACGCCGATCTCCCGATCGTGACCGCGATCGAGCGGCGATCGTTCGTCACGCCCTGGTCGCTGGCGATGTTCGTGCTCGAGCTCTCGAAGCCCTCGGGGATCTGTCTCGCCGCCGTCCGCGACGACCAGCTCGTGGGCTACCTGGTGTGTTCGCGGTACGACACGG
>JACCYI010000038.1 GCA_013696535.1 Solirubrobacterales bacterium | reverse complement strand
CAGGAAAGTGACGGACGGCGTGGCGCAGGTCGAGCTCCGCCAGACGCCGATCGGTCGCGGCGCAGTAGGGACACTCGTAATCGCCGTAGGCCACGAGCAGGCGGCCACCCGCGGGGCCGCGGACGTGGTCGGAAGCCGCCAGAGCCGGCAGCGGCGCTGAACCCAGCTCGCTCAGGCGAGTTCGAGACCGTCGAAGATGAGGTTGGCTCCCGGCAGGTCTCCGGGCGAGGGAGCCTCGAAGCTCCACTTCACGATGCCGTCGGAGCCGACGATGACCAGGGCCCGCTGGGGGAAGCCGCCTGGATGCAGGACACCGAAAGCCGAGCATGTCGCGCCCTTGGGCTCGAAGTCCGAGAGCTGCTCGATCGAGACGTTGAGCTTGTCCTTGAACGCCTGCTGGGCGTACGTCGAATCGCACGACACGCCGTACAGGGTCGCTCCGCGGGCGGCGAACTCGTCGATGACCTCCTCGTACACGTTGAACTGATCCGTGCAGACGGGCGAGAAGGCGAACGGGTAGAAGACCAGCACGCTCGTCTGGCCGCGAAGGTCAGCCTGCGTGAAAGCCCCACCGTCCTCCCGGGCGAGGGAGAACTCGGGCGCCGGGCGCCCCGCCTCGACCACCGACATCAGCGGCGCAGGCCGAGCTCGCGGATCAGCGCGCGATACCCGTCGAGGTCCTTGCGCTGCATGTAGTTGAGGAAGCGCCGGCGACGGCCGACGAGCATCAGCAGCCCACGCCGGGAATGGTGGTCGTGCTTGTGCTCGCGGAGATGGCCGGTGAGCTCGTTGATGCGCTGGGTGAGCATCGCGATCTGCACTTCGGTGGCGCCCGTGTCCTGGTCGGACGACCCGAAGCGGGTCACCATCTCCTGCTTCTGCTCGGCGGTGAGGCTCATACGCGACGGCGGAGAGTAGCACTCACGCCGAGGGCCCTGGCGTCCTCGACATCGCGGTGCATCTGCTCCACGAGCCCGTCGACGGTGTCGAAGCGCTTCTCGCCGCGCAGGCGTTCGGTGAAGGTGAGGCGCAGCTCCGATCCGTAGAGGTCATCGTCGAAGTCGAGCAGGTAGGCCTCGACGAGCACGCCCCGGCCCGTGACGAAGGTGGGCCGCACCCCGACGTTGGTGGCCGCCGCGTACCACTTCCAGTCGTCGCCCCGGCGGACTGCCGCACGGCAGGCGTAGACCCCATGGCCGGGGTAGCACAGCGCGCTGTCGGGAATCAGGTTGGCGGTGGGGAATCCGAGGTCGCGTCCGACCGCGTCACCGTGCACGACCCGGCCACGCAGCTCGTAGGGAGAGCCGAGGAAGCGGTTGGCCTGCTTGACATCGCCGGCCACGACGAGGCCGCGTATGTGCGACGACGAGACGATCTCCGAGTCGACCTCGACCAGCGGGACGATCCGGGTGTCGAAGGCGGAACGGTTCTCGAGCAGGCGGGCGTCCCCTTGCGCCCTGGCGCCGAAGCGGAAGTTCTCGCCGACCGTGACCGTTCGGGCCCCGAGCCGCTGCACGAGGACGCCGTCGATGAACTCTTCGGCGCTCTGATCCGCGAACGCCTGATCGAAGGGGATGAGCACCAGCTCCTGCACGCCGAGCTGCTCGATCAGGTCCGTCTTGACTTCGAGTGAGGTGAGCAGCTTGGGGGCTCCGTCGCGGGCGATCACCGCCCGCGGGTGCGGTTCGAAGGTCAGCACGGTGTCGGCTCCCCGGATGACCTCGCGATGGCCGAGATGCACGCCGTCGAACTCGCCGACCGCGACGTGGCGCGGCCTGGACTCGGCCTCCTGGAGCGGGGTGACCTTCATCCCCGGAACCCTACGACGGGCTTGAGGGTGCCGTTCTCCAGCGGCTCGGCGAGCGCGATGAGGCCGCGCTCGTCCATCAGCCTGACGGTGCCGACGGCCTCACCCGGGACGGCCGTGCCGTGTCCGGCGCGCTTGGCGTCCTCGCCGGAGAGATGACGCTCCGGCAGGTGGTCGAGCGCGTGCTCGAGCCGAAGCGGATGCTGCGGGTCGGCGTCGGCCACGTCGAATCGCCCGATCCGCGTGCGCCGCAGCTCGAGGCAGTATGCATCGCCGAGCTCGGCGATCAGAACCCGCACGTACGTGCCCGACGAGCACTCCACCACAAAGCCCGCACGGTCGCCCTCCCGCCATCGCCGCTCGAAGCGCATCACCTCGACCTCGCGCTCCGCGATCTCGAGAGGCTCGCCCCGGCGAGCCGCGGCATAGGCCCGCACGCCACCCACCTTGACGGCGCTGTAGGCGGGCGGACGCTGCTGGAGGCGACCCACGGGAAGGATCGGCGGCTCGGGTGGCTCCTTTCCTCGCTCGACCTCCCCCTCCGGGTCGCCGGTGCTCGAGCGCCATCCCAGGCGAGCGGTCACCTCGTAGGACTTGGGCAGCGCCATGAGGTAACGCTGAGCCCGCGTGGCCCGGCCGACGAGGATGAGCAGAAGGCCGGTCGCGAAGGGGTCGAGCGTTCCGGCGTGACCGCCCTTGATACCGCGCCCCAGTGTCCGCCTCACGCCGGCGACCACGTCGTGCGAGGACTTGCCGGCCGGCTTGTCCACGAGGAGGACGCCGTCAGCGTCAGCCATGGACGGGCGCGAGCGCCTCAGCGACGGCTTCCCGCAGGAAGGTCACGAGTTCCTCCCACTCGAGCTCGGTGGAGAAGCCCGCTGCGCGCCGATGGCCCCCGCCGCCCTGTGCTCGTGCGATCGCCGAGACGTCCACGCGATCGTCCGTGGCGCGGAGCGACACCTTGCGAGACCCGGCCTTCGCTTCGGAGAGCAGATCGCGCACCAGACCTGCGACGGCGGTGCCCTCCAACGCCCTGAGGTGGTCCACGACGCCCTCCGAGTAGCCCTCTTCAGCTCCCGCGGCGGCGTAGTCGGCCTTGGACAGGTGGGTGAGACTGAGCAGGCCGCCCTCGTAGCGGCGCAGATTTGCGAGTCCGCGGGCCAGGAGGTCGAGCTTGGCCTCGGGCACGCCCTCGAAGAGCCGGCGGTAGATCGTGTGGACGTCGACCCCGGCGGCGATCAGCTCCGCAGCCATCTCGTGCGCGCGAGGCCCCGTGCTCTCGTACATGAACCGCCCCGTGTCGGTGACGAGGCCGACGTAGAGCGCCTCGGCCATCTCGAGCGACGGCGCCAGCTCCAGAGCACCCATGAGATCCCAGACGATCTCCGCCGTGCATGAAGCGTCCGGCCGCACGTGGTTGACCGTTCCGAAGTTGGTGTTGTCGTGGTGGTGATCGAGGTTCAGGCTGCGGGCGCCCGGACCCTTGAAGGCATCAGCGGGGTTGCGGTCGATGTTCCCGCAGTCGAGGAAGACCACGATGCGGCTCTCCAAGTCCTCGGGCGGCTCGGTGACCAGGCCGTCGAGCTCGATGAACCGGTACTCGTACGGCAGCGGGAACTCGTCGGCGGACATGAACATCAAGGAGTCCTTGCCCAGCTCACGGAGCATGAGGTGCATTCCCACCAGCGAGCCGAGCGCATCGCCGTCGGGATTCTCGTGCGTGGTGAGGATGAAGGAGCGGCCGGCCCGGATCGAGGCCAGCACCTGATCCCGGGTGGACGGGTCGCCGGTGCCGGAAGTCGGCCGGACGCTCACTCGCCCTCCGCCTGGAGGATCTCGTTGATGCGAAGGCTCCGGTCCAGCGAGTCGTCGTAGACGAATTCGAGCGTCGGCGTGTGCTTGATGCGCAGCTCGCCGGCGACGCGTCGCTGCAGGAAGCCGTGAGCGGACCGCAGGCCCGCCAGCGACCGCTCCCGCACGGGCTGATCTCCGAGCACGGAGATGAAAACGCGGGCGGTCCGCAGGTCTGGTGATGTCTGCACGGCGGTCACGGTGACAAAGCCGACCCGCGGGTCCTTGATGTCGGCTGTGATCGCGTGGGACAGCACCTCGCGTACCGCCTCATCGACCCGCCGCATCCGGTCGACGGTCATCCTAGGGATCCGGTCCGCGACGCGCTACGCGAGCGTGCGCTCGACCTGGCGCGTCTCGTAGACCTCGATGACGTCGCCGTCCTTGACGTCCATGAAGTCCTTGAGCACGATTCCACATTCAAAGCCCGTGTTGACCTCGCGCACGTCATCGTTGAAGCGACGCAGGGACGCCACTTCTCCCGTGTACACGACGGTCCCGTCGCGGACCAGACGGCACCTGGCGCCGCGCGTGATCTTGCCGTCCGTGACGTACGAGCCGGCGATGACACCGACCTTCGAGGCCCGGAAGGTGGTGCGGATCTCCACCGAGCCGACCGTCTCCTCGACCTCCTCGGGTGCCAGCAGCCCCTCCATGGCGTCGCGAAGCTCGTCGATCGCACGGTAGATGACCGCGTACGTGCGGATCTCGACCCCTTCGCGATCGGCCACCTGGCGCGCGTCCCCAACGGGACGGACGTTGAAGCCGAGCACCACGGCGTCCGAGGCGGCCGCGAGCATGATGTCGGACTCGGCGATGCCGCCGACGCCGGTGTGTAGGACGTTGACCGTCACTTCGTCCTGGGGCAGCTTGGCGATCTCGTCCTCGAACGCCTCGAGCGAGCCGGAGACGTCGGCCTTGAGCACGAGGTTGAGGTCCGGCACCAGGGCAGCGCCGCGAGCGCGGTCGAAGATGCTCTCCAGCGAGTTCTTCTTACCCGACCGGCGGCCCAGCGATTCCGTCTTGAGCCGGTTCGCCTTCTCGCCGGCCAACTGGCGGGCGCGCCGGTCGTTGGCAACCACATGGACGTACTCGCCGGCTTCGGGGACGGAATCGAAGCCGAGGATCTCGACGGGCTCACCGGGTCGCGCCCGCTTGACCTTCTCGCCCTTGTAGTCGTTCATGGCGCGGACCCGGCCCCAATGGGCGCCGGCCACCACGGCGTCGCCGACCTTCAGGGTGCCGCGCTGGACGAGGATGGTGACCACTGCGCCGCGGCCGGGGTCGAGCTTTGCCTCGACCACCGCACCCGAGGCCTCCGCCGCCGGGTTGGCTTTGAGCTCCTCCACTTCGGCGAGCAACACGATGGACTCGAGCAGATCTTCCAGGTTGGTCTTGGCTTTGGCCGAGACGTCGACGAAGATGGTGTCCCCGCCCCACTCCTCTGGCTGCAACCCGAGTCCGACCATCTCCGTCCGGACGCGCTCGGGCTGGGCGCCCTCCTTGTCGATCTTGTTGACGGCGACGAGGATGGGCACGTCCGCGGCCTTGGCGTGGTCGATCGCCTCGCGGGTCTGTGGCTTGACCCCGTCGTCGGCCGCCACCACCACCACCACGATGTCGGTGACTTGGGCGCCACGGGCGCGCATGGCGGTGAAGGCCTCGTGGCCCGGGGTGTCGAGGAAGGTGATGAGCTTATCGGCGTGATGGACCTGGTAGGCGCCGATGTGCTGGGTGATGCCGCCGGCTTCGCCCGCTGCAACCTCGGTCTGCCGGATGGCGTCCAGCAGCGAGGTCTTGCCGTGGTCGACGTGGCCCATGATGGTGACGACGGGCGGGCGGTCGACCAGATCCTCTTCGGCGTCGTCGAATTCGGGTTCGGCGTCGACGTCGTCGGCGGCGTGGACGATCTCGATCTGCTTGTCGAATTGGTCCGCGATCACCTGGATGGCGTCGTCGGAGAGCGTCTGCGTGAGGGTGGCCATCTCGCCCAGCTGCATCAGCTTCTTGATGATCTCGGGAACCGCCACCCCGAGGTACTCCGCGACGTCCTTGACGGTCGAACCGGAGTTGATTTTGAATGTCCCGACTTCGAGGGTCGACTTGTCCTGGGCTACCGGCTCGACGTACGTGCCGCGCCGGCGACGACCTCGACGCGGAGGCCTGCGGGGCGGGCCGCCGCCGGGGCCTCCACCTGGGCCGCCCGGGCCTCGGCGCGCTGCCTGCGAATCGATCACGACGCGGCGCATGCCGCTCCCGGCGCCAGGGGCGCGCTCACCCTGTATCGACGAGCGCGTGGGGCGCTTGGGGACGGCCGGGGTGCCGTCGGCGCTGGGCGCCTCCCCCTTGGCCGCGGCCTGCTCCTTCTCCGCCTGCTGGGCCATGAGCCGACTGGGGCGGATCGTCTTCTGCGGCTCGGCCGGCTTCTCGGCTTCCTTCTTCTTCGCAGCCGCGCCGTTGGCCGCCGCGCCGTTGACCGCCTTGCCGGTGATCGCGGCTTCGGCGATGGTCTCGTCGACCGCCGAAGCGGCAGCCTTGACCTCGATGCCGGCGTCGGTCAGGCGCTTGAGGACCTCCTTCGACGGAAGGTCATACAGCTTGGCTAGCTCGTGGACGCGCTTCTTGGCCATGTGTGGGTTGAGTCTACGATGTTCTGAGGGATGTGAACCGGGCCTCGGAAGGCCCGCTGAAAGCCCCGGCGACTGACCGCCGCGGCGAAGCACTGCTGGGACTCGTGCAGCCAGGCTCCGCGTCCCGGTAGGACCGCTGCGGGATCGGGCACGAGCGCGCCGTTCACCCTAGCGAAGCGATGCAAGTCCGCCCGGGGGGCACGCCGGCCGCAGCCGGCGCACGTCCGCACGCCTCGGCCTCACGCGGCGCCGACGACGTCCGAGTCCTGGTTGGCCAGCGCCTGATGGGGCTCGAGGCCGCAGTAACGCGAATCCGGCAGGGCCGAGTTCGGGCACCGTCGTCCGTTGGACATGATCGCCGCGCAGCGCCCGCCGAGCTCCTCCTCGCCTCCCTCGCCGTACCCGGATTCCGCTTCCTCCTTCGCGAACTCGGTTTCGGAGCGGATGTCGACCCGCCAGCCCGTCAACCGAGCGGCCAGGCGGGCGTTCTGGCCCTCGCGGCCGATCGCGAGCGAGAGCTGGTCGTCGGGAACCACGACGGTCGCGCGCTTGCCGTCATCGTCGACGAGCACCTCGCGAACCCGCGCGGGGCTGAGCGCCTTGGCCACGAACCGAGCGGGTTCGTCGTTGTAGGGGATTATGTCGATCTTCTCGCCGCGCAGCTCGGACACGACCATGCGCACCCGGGACCCGCGCGGACCGACGCAGGCGCCGACCGGATCGACCCCGTCGGCATAGGACACGACCGCGATCTTCGACCGGTAGCCCGGCTCGCGCGCGACATTCGTGATCTCCACCAGCCCGTCGGCGATCTCGGGCACTTCGAGCTCGAAGAGCTTCTTGATCAGCTCGGGGTCGCGGCGCGAGACGATGATGCTCGGCCCACGGGTCGAGGAGGAGACCTCCTTGATGACGGCCTTGATGCGCTGCGAGTGGTCGTAGCGCTCGCCGTCGACCTGCTCGGACTTGGGCAGCAGCGCCTCGACGCGCTCGCGCAGCTGCACGAGCGTGTACCGCGAATCGGACTGCTGGACGATGCCGGTGATCAGCTCGCCCACCCGGTCCTGATACTCCTCGAACATCATGTCGCGCTCCGCCTCGCGGATGCGCTGGAGGATCACCTGCTTGGCGGTCTGGGCCGCGATGCGGCCGAAGTCGGCCGGCGTGACGTCGCGGGTGGGAATCTGGTCCTTGTACTGCTCGAGCTTCTCGAGGTCGAGCTCGGGCTCCTCGGGCTCGCGGCGCTCCCCGGTCTCCGGGTCGATCTCGGCCTGCTCGGCGGCCATCGCGCGCCACGCCTCGGAGATCAGGGTCTCCTCGAGCTCCTCGGGCACCTGGAGCTCCCAGACGATGAAGTCGCCCGTCTCGCGGTCGACCTCCACCTTCGCGTACTTCGCCGAGCCGGGCTGCTTTTTGTAGGCGGAGAGCAGCGCGTCCTCGAGCGCGATCATCAGCTTCTCCTCGGAGATCCCCTTCTCCGAGCCGAGCGCCTTGACGGCATCGACAAGCTCTTGCGACATAGGCGGTCAGTCTCCCAGCAGATTGGAACGGTGGATGTCGGCGTAGGGGATGGACACCACGCCGGTGTCGGCGGCCACGGTGATCTCGTCGTCCGAGGCGCCGAGGAGCTCGCCCGAGACGTTCCGGCGGCCGTCGGGCAGGGCCCCGCGGGTTCTGACCCGGGCCCTGCGGCCCACGTACCGGCGAAAGTGCTCCGGCTTGCTCAAGGGGCGCTCGGTCCCGGGCGAGGAGACTTCGAGGGCATAGCGCTCCCGGACCCCGACGAGCTCGTGCGTGACGCGTTCGCAGAGGGCGAGCGAGACGCCGTCGGGATGGTCGATGAACAGACGCACGATCTTGCCGCCGACGACCTCTGCGAGGAGGACCTCCACTTCCGGCTCGGTGACCGCGAGGCGAGCCTCGATATCGCGCTGGATCGTGCTCATCTGCCCTCCTCCTCTCATGAAAGAAGCGGGCCAAAGCCCGCTTCCAAGACACGGCCGGGGCCGTGAAAGCTGTCAGAGAATGTTAGCGGGCCCGGTCGCGATAGATCCGGTAGTCGCGGCGCTCGGGGCGCAGGCACGCCGCGAGGGTGAGCGGCTTGCGCGCCTCCCGGTGACGCCCGAGCTCCTGCAACGAGCGCCCGAGGCAGAAGAGCGCGTAGTCGTTGGTCGGTGCATGCTCGACCAACGCTTCGAACTCCTCGGCCGCCTTCGCGTACTGCGCTGAGCGGAAGTAGGCCCGGCCGAGCGC
>JACCYI010000376.1 GCA_013696535.1 Solirubrobacterales bacterium | reverse complement strand
ATGCCTCAGCAGGCTCCGGCGTTCTGGCGGCAGAACTCCTCGAACTTCTCGGTGCCCGGGCTTGCCCCGCCGGCAGAGCCCGACTGCGCCGGTGCCTCGCTGCCACCGGGGTTGCTCGGAGCCGCGGTGGCCTGCGGAGCTGCCGTAGCCTGCGGCTGAGGTGTCGCGGTGCCGGTCTGTGTGCTCGGAGCGCTGCCCCCACCGCTCGCCGGCGCGCCCCCGGCCTGGGGTGTGGCGTCCGCCGAGCTCGCTCCGGGGGTCGTCGTGTCGGAGGAACCCGAGCTCGAGCTCGGACTCGCGCCGGAGCTCGGCTCGGCCAAGGCGTCCACGTTCCCTGCGCCCTGGGTCGGGATCGTCAGCTCTGGAGGTGCCGCCGTGACCTGGTCGGCGCTAATCTGCGCGCCACCGCATGCGGTGGTCCCCAACGAGAGGGTGAGCAGCGAGAGGAGCAGCGGAGCCAACGGGCGGCGCGACACGAGGTCCTCAGCGGTCGAATGCAGCCATGCGGCGGCCGCACCACTGGCAGTCGTTGAGGTCATGCTGGTTCATCTGATCGCACCAATTGCAGAAGCGAAGGTTCTCGACCGCCCACGGCAGCTCTGAAGGTGACGGCGCTAGAGGCAGGACTTCACCCACCACCTCGAGGGGTTCGCCCGTCTCGCGGTCGACGTACTCGCGGCCCGGCTCGGCTGCCACGAGGATCTCGCGGCCGGTGGACGGCGTGCGAAGCCGGTACTTCTGGCGCAGGCTCATCCGGTCGCATCCTAATACACCCGTTTGCATCGGGCGACACCGGTCTTAGGCGGGCATCTCGGATTCCCGCTTGGGATATCGAGCATCCCACCAGGCCGTCCAGTTCGCTTTGAGCGCGGTGAAGGCTTCATCGTCGAGTCCGTAGGTCGTGATGATCGCCCCGGCCGCGCCATGGATCGAGCGGCCGGTCCAGCGGCCGGCGAGGATCAGCAGACCATCGCCCCAGCCGTCGACCGTCATGCCGATCTGCTGCTCCGAGATAGACCAGAGCTCGCCGGCGAGCTCGTCGCCTGAGTCGACCGTGGCTGCGTAGCGCCGGCCGGGCGCCCGGCGAGCCGCGTCGACGAGGCCGAGCGCCTCCACGGGTGATCGAGCCTCGGCCAGCCCGGGCTCGCCGGCGAGATAGATCGTGCGGCGATCTTCGCCGGGGTGGCGCTCGAGTGCGAAGCGGAGCTGCTGCACAAAGGTGATCCACCCCTCCTCGATGGCCGTGTACATGGCGTCCCAGCCCGCCTCATCGGTGGGGGCAGCGCGAGTGACGCGCACCACGGTCAGATCTCCCGCGCCGGGCTCCCGCTCGACCTCGAAGGTTCCGTCGGCGGTCTCCAGACGACGCTCGGCGTCTGAGACGGTCACTTCGGAGAAGAAGATCTGATCGATCTCCTCGGCCAAGCCGTCGTACTCCCAACCGAACCAGCGAGCCACCTCGGCCGGCTCGCGCAGGGCCCGCCACACGGCGTCGGGCGCGGCTGCCACTGTCACTTCGATCGTCACGCGCCTGCCGTGGGTCATGCGTGCTCCTCATGCTGGGGAAGCCGGGGCGGGATGGCCGCCGACGATGATGCGGAAACTCCGCCCGGACTTTGGGGCCTGGAAGCGGTCTGCCACTTCCGCCACCGCCACCGCCAGCGCGTCGGAGAAGCGCTCGAGGTCAGGAGGCGCGGCGAAGGTGACTTCTGTTTCGAGCGCGAAGGTCAGCAGCCGCGTGCCTTCCCGGGCCGCCGCGGCCTGCATGTGGGTCACGTCACGGACGACGTCGGCGGCGATGGAGGTCAGTGTTCGGCGGCGAAACGGTCCTGGGCGCGGACGGCGTGCGCTTCGGGACGGCGTGGCCCGACCACCGCGGGATCGACCAGGAACGCATCCGCGCCCGCCACCAGGATCCGCTCGACGAATCCGCGCCGCGGTCGCTCTTCGACGAGCTCGACGAGACCTGCTCGTTCGAGCGTGCGCAGGTGATAGTTGACCCGCTGGCGCGGGAGCCCGAGTTCTGTGGCCACCTGCGTGGCCGAGGCGGGCTCCCGCAGCCGTTCGAGCAGCTGGCGCCGCAGGGGAGAAAGCGCGAGACGGACGTCATCGGGCTCAGCGAGGAAGGCGACAGACC
>JACCYI010000355.1 GCA_013696535.1 Solirubrobacterales bacterium | reverse complement strand
CAATGAATCCGCGATTGAAGCGTTTGTCGATTGTCCTCAGCGTCTTCAGCGTTCTCGGCGTCGGGTCAACGATCGCCTTCGCCAGGAACAATGGCAATGGCAGCAGTGCAATGGTCGGCGGAAACCTGAGTGATAGTATCGGCGCGGTAGCCAACGCAGCGTCTGGCGAAGAGGTTCTTGATCCCGTGACGGTGAGAATGGTGCGGGCGCTGAACGTCCGATCTAGGAATCAGAGTATGCCGGGATTGCGCTTGACAGGAGAGGCGCGCGTGTTGCCCCGAACCGTCGATGGAAAACACGTTTACGTGCTGCCGACAGATAACGGCGCGCTCTGTGTCTTGGTTGAGGCTGACACAGAGGTGTGTGGTCCACCCCTCTCCGCAGCGAGGCCCGCGTCCGTAACCACCCTAGATTCCGACGGTCCAGGTGGCGCTGGGGCAACGGTGATCGGAGTAGCCATGGACGGTGTGACCACAATTTCGTTGACGGTGAACGGCGCACAGATAGCCGTTCCTGTTCGGGAGAACCTGTTCGTATTCCATGGCAGTTCGGCGATGACCCTCGGGGATTTCTCGAGGCCGACGGCTTCGTTTGCTGACGGGAGAACTGTTCGCCTGAGTTAGCGTCAGGGGCAGGGGGCCTGGAGCGCTGTGACGAGGCGGCGCCGGCACGCGGGATCATCTTCTCGCTGGTGAGTGGGTCCGCCGAGGGCAGCGGCGAGCTACGCTGGCACCTTTTCCCGGGCAGATGCCATGAGCGAAACCCCGCCTGGGATCGAACGTGGGACCTACCGGGCGTCGTCGCGCGGGGAGTTCCGAGCCGGGCAAGCGTCTGTGCCTGCGTCACCGCTCTACGCGGGCCGGTTTGGCCGGATTCCGAAATCTGCCCTCGTACGCGCCGCGAGAGCCCTGCCGCCAGCGCGGCGCGAAAGCCCGTGCCGCCAGAGCACCTTCTTAGACTGTCAAGCGCGCCCTGCGGCACCACCCAGCGAGTCGCGCAGGACCCAGGTTGGCCTCCCGGCGCGCGCGCAGGATCGGTTCCTCCTCCTCGGGGCGGGGCGCAACCGCCGCGGCGACCGCAGCGGCCGGCTCGAGCGATCGCAGAGTCCTCTTTGTTCGGTCTCGGCGGCCAGCCAACGATGCCATCAACGATGTGTCGTCGCCGGCGAAACGCTGAAGGCGGCCGTGGCCGCCCTCCCGACAAGCACGCTCGATCGCGAGCACGAGCTGACGCGCGCAGCGGTCTACGTAAACCAAACGGACAGGGTCATCCAATCCGGCACGGCTCCCAATTGGGACGAAGCGCGGCTCACAACAATCGAACACCTCTATCCGCCAGGCCCCGAGCGGCAGGCCGCTTAGCCATCCGAAAGACGATGGCACCGGCGAAACGGAACTCGATTTACGAAGGCGTCAGTCTCCCGACACGGCCAAAACGCAAATGACCGGCAGTCCCGCTAGAAAATGGTGGATCGAGACTACGAGCTCCGCTTCGGATGCAGCCGGAACTTCACGACATCGCTGGGCTCGATGCCGCCGGAGGCAATGACGATGAGGTTGACGCTCTCCCCACTGAGCTCGGGGGGAACAGTGACAGTCAGCTTTTCATCCGTAGCTTTTGTCGGCCGTGCGTAGACGTCGTCGAACAGCACCGTGGGCTGCGCACCCTTCGCCGCCTGCGGGCCGAAGAAGAAGCGGCCTCGCACCACCACGGGTTCTCCGGGCGTCCCAAAAGCTGGCTCCAGGCCGGTGATGATTGCTTTGTCCGGCACGATCGTGACCGGGCGGGAGGCTGTTTGGGCGCCGGCGGCAGTGATGACAGTCACGTCCACCGAGCCCGATGGGAGCGTGTTGGGCACCCGTGCAATGATCGACGTATTACTGGGCGAGCGCACGCGGCCTCCCTCGTCCAGCCGAATCTCGGGGAGAACATCGATTGCACCGAAGCGAACAGCGAGCTGGGCGATGAACTCCTCCGAGGCCGCACCCGGGGGCACGAAGTTGGCTCCGCGCACCTCGACGAGGTCGCCGGGCCGAATCCCACCCAGGCCTCCCCCCAAGTTGCGTGTCACGCTGTTTACCACTGGCTGGTTCGCCTCTGCGCTCTTCGACGCCGTATAACCGAGCGCTGAGATACTCGTCAAGCCCACGAGCACTGGGGGTATGCCAGGCAAGGCGGTAGAGTCTATTACTAAAGCGGCCGTGAACCAGACCAGGGCGACCAGGTTGAAGACAAGGAATTGCGCGTCGACGAGGCTTCCACGTCCGTCGTCGTCTGACACAACATCGCGCAGCTTCGTTTGGTTCGCCTCAGTCTTTTGAAGGCGGCCCTGATCAACGTTCGTCCCAACCGAGATGCGGGCGATCACCGCCGCTGCGAACGGGCCACCCAAGAGAAGCAGATACTCCTCCGGGAAGTCCTTCCAAGCCGAGCCCAGCGTCATGTCGAGGGCGTAGCGTCCCTCGTCCGATAAGACATCCAGTGAGATGAAGTAGAGAAACGCGGTTGCCAGAGCCACCGTCCAAAGCGCGATCTGTGTCAGCGAGGTCGAGAGGCGCTTATCCTTTCCGCGGAGGTACGCTAGGAGACCTCCCTCGCCTCTTTGAAGGAGCCCGAGGAACCCGACGACCATCACCGAGAGCGGGATGCCGATGCCGCCCGCGCGGCGGTCATCATCAACTGTCTCGTTCCAAGGCTGTCCGTACAAGATGGAAATGACCACGATGGCCGCCCCTACGCTCGCGAGCACCCAGTTCGTCTGGCGAAGACGATCACGACCCTGCTGCTCATTGTCCGCTGCCGCCTCGCGGCTCCGGACGACGATGTCCTTCTCAGCGGCGGACTCGGCCACCGGGTCGGAAGCCGTCTTGGTTGGCGTGTCCACGGTCTCCGCGTCCTTGGCGGCAGCCGCCGTCCGCGTTTTCTCATCCTCAGCTGCCTCCGGGACCTTGGCCCGCGTGACCGTGTCCGGAGGCGTTTCCTCGAGCGTCTCGGTCACCAGTCGTCGCAGCTTTGGCTCACGCGCCTGCGTCAATTCTCGGATTGCATCTTTCAGAGCGCGGTTCTTGATCTTGAACGCAGCCACTCAAGAACTACACACCAGTCGCCACCTCGTGTCAATCAGCTCGTGTCGTTATCTGCGGCTCTTGAGTTAGATGCCGGCAGCAGGTCGACTTCGGCCGCCTCATCGGTCAGCGTGAACGCGCGGGTCGCATCGCCGGAGTGACGTGCTCCCCGCCCGAGTTGAC
>JACCYI010000028.1 GCA_013696535.1 Solirubrobacterales bacterium | reverse complement strand
AGCGAGTCGAGCGTCGGATCGACCTCGAGCTTCTCCTCGCGCTTGGCGCGCGGGATCTCGGTGCGCGTAGTCGTTTTGGGGTCCTTTCGGGGCATAAGAAAATCCAAGTCTGTTTTGTCGTAATTATAACCGAATTCAGTTGATGATGCAACCACACCGCTGTGGCGCGGCCGCGGGCTGCTTTGCCGTCCGCCGACCGACGAGCCGAGCGGGCACGGCGTTGAGTGCATGAACCAAACACCACGGGGAGAGATAAGTCTCACCCCTGATTCCAAATAGCAGCTAAGAAGTTCCTACACTCCTACGGTTCGGGCCGCCGGAAGGATCGCCTTTCCTTCTCCTTCGGCTTCAGGTTGTCTGCACGAAGTCGGTCACAGACTCGGCGATCCAGTCGACCATCGGCGGCGTCAGCTGCTGATGACAGCCTACCCAGAGAGCCGACTCCGTGATGTGGTCGGCGTTGGGCAGCGAGCCGTGAATGCGGTGTTCGAGCCCTGAGAAGCCCGGCTGCAGCGTCATGTTGCCCGCCAGCAGGAGCCGCGAGTCCACCTGTCGCGCCAGGAGATGCAGTTGCAGCGAACGGCGCTGCGCCGCGCCTCCGTCGCGAAGCGTCAGCGGAAACCCGAACCACGATGGCTCGGCTCCCGGGAGCTCTCGCGGAAGGATCAGACGATCCTCGAGCGGCTCAAGGGCGGCGCGAAGCCGTCCGAAATTGGACCGCCGGCGCTCCGCGAAAGCCGCCAGCCGGTCGGTCTGCGCGAGCCCCAGCGCCGCCTGCAGGTCCGTGACCTTGAGGTTGTAGCCCACCTGGGAGAAGACGTACTTGTGGTCATAGCCCTCAGGCAGCTCGCCGAACCGACCCTCGAACCGCCGCCCGCAGACGTTGTCGACGCCGGGAGGGCACCAGCAGTCACGACCCCACTCCCGCAATGAGCTGACGATGCCTGCCCACGCCCGATCTGCGGTGGCGATGGCACCGCCCTCCCCGGTCGTCATGTGGTGGGCGGGATAGAACGAGTAGGTAGCGGCTTGGCCGAAGGTGCCCACGAGCTGCCCTTCGATGCGCGAGCCGAGGGCGTCGCAGCAGTCCTCGAGCAGCACGAGGTCGTGCTCGGCGCACAGCTCCGCGACCCCCGGGGCGTCGAACGGGTTGCCGAGGCAGTGCGCCATGAACACGGCGCGGGTCCGTGGCCCGATCGCCTCGGCGATCGCCTCGAGCGACGGGTTGTACGTATCGGCTTCCGAGTCGACGTAGACGGGGCGCAGGCTGTGCTGGTAGAGCGGGGCGACCGTGGTCGGGAAGCCGACCGCCGGCGTCACGACCTCGTCGCCAGGAGCCAGCGGGCGGTCATGGAGATGGGAGGTGGCGGCCGCGACAGCAAGGAGGTTCGCCTGCGAGCCCGACCCGACGAGAGCGACATGCGGGCGGTCGATGACCTCGGCGAGACGAGCGCGGAAGGCGTGCGCGAAGCGGCCTTCGGTCAGCCAGCCGTCCAGGGCGGCGTCGACGAGCGACCGCAGCTCGGGCGCGCCTATGACCTTGCCGGAGACGGGCACGTTGGTGACGCCCGCGACGAACGGCGATTCCGTCTCCCAGGCAGCCCGGGCGTAGCGCTCGGCCGCCGCGAGCGCCTCGGCGCGCAGCGCGTCGAGCTCGTCTTCCGCGGCCGTCCTGCGCCGCCCGTCCGACGGTGGACCGGCCATGGCCGCATAGCCTACGGACGGTGGCGGCCTCGATGCGTCTTGCACTGCTGGGGCTGGGAGTGCTGGTCTCGGGCGCGACCGCGCTGACGGGCGTGCAGCCCAACGACGAGGGACTCATGCTGCAGGCGGCGGCCCGCATCGCAGGCGGCGAGGTGCCCTACCGCGACTTCTGGTGGTTCTATCCGCCCGGTCAGCCCTACCTGCTGGGCGGCCTGCACGAGTTCTTCGGACCGTCGCTTCTCACATGGCGGATCGTGCGGGTGGCGGCGGACGCCACGGTCGCCCTGCTGGCCTTCGAGCTCGCGCACCGCCGCGCCGGTCCGCTGCCCGCATCGGCCGCCTGGCTGGTGAGCATCGTGGCGATGGCCTATCCCAGCGGCCCCCATCCATTCCCGGTGGCACTCGCGCTCGCGCTCGGCGCACTGCTCGCCTTCGAGCGCCGGCCCGCGCTCGCCGGCGCGCTGACCGGCGCCTGCTCGGCGTGGAGGATCGAGTTCGCCGTCGCGCTGGCGGCGGGCATCGCCCTCGGCCTGCTGCTGCGGCGATCGCCTCGTGGTCTGCGCCGCTACGCCGCGGCATCGGTGGCCACTGCCGTGATCCTCTACACGCCCGTGATCGCCGCCGCCGGGGTGAGGCCCACGTTCGATCTGCTGGTCGACTATCCGCTGACGGACTTCCGCGACTACCAGACCCTCCCCTTCCCCCTTTCCTACGACGGCCCGCTCAACACGGCATCCCTCGCCGGATTCGTGACCGATTCGGCCGAGCCGCTGCTGCTGCACTTCCTTCCGCTGGTCCTTGTGATCGGGTTGACGGCCGCCCTCGCCACCCTGGCGACCGGACTACGCGAACCCCTGCCCGCGGCCGCCGGCGTCTTCTCGCTCGCGATGCTCGCCTATCTGCTCACGCGGGCGGATCTGTTCCATACCGCGCCGCTGGCCGTCCTGGTGGGGGTGCTCGGTGCGTGGGCGGTGGCGCGGCCCGAGCCGAGAACCGCTTCCCGGCGGCGGCCCGCAACGGCCGCGCTGGCGGCGCTCGCACTCCTGTACTCCGCCGCGGAGGGTCTGGACCGCCGCTGGCTCGTGCTGCGCGAGGACACCGTCGTACTCGACCTGCCGGTCGCCGACGGGGTTCGCGTCGCGGCGCGGCAGGCGCGAGAGCTCGAGGGAGCCGTGGCCGCGATCGAGAAGGCCGTGCCACGAGGCGATCCGATCTACGTCGCCACACGCAGAGCTGACCTCGTGACCGCCGGCAACCCGCTGCTCTACGTGCTCGCGCACCGGCGCAACCCGAGCCGCTACGACATAGCCGCTCCCGGCGTCGTCACCTCGTCCCGGGTGCAGCGGGAGATAGTGGCCGACCTGGTGAGCACCCGGACGCGGCTCGTCGTGCGCGACGAGGATCCGCTCACCGCGGTACGGGAGCCGAACGCTGCCGGCCGCTCGAGCGGCATCCGCGTGCTCGATGACTTCCTTGCAGCCTCCTACGTGCCCGTGGCGCGATTCGGCTCGCTGCGCCTGCTGGCCCGCCGTCCGTGAAGCGGCAGCAATCCAGCGGGCTGCGGCCGCTCGTCGGGTCGCGGAGCCCTCGCATCGACTCGCGCCCGGGAGACCAGCCGGGCCAGCTCGGTCTGGAAGCGCGTGACCCCGAAGCGCTCGGCGGAGGCGACGCAGGCCGCCGGATCGACCGCAAGCGGGTCAAATCGCGCGACGGCGGCGGCGAGCGAATCAGGCTCGTTGGCTTCGTAGAACGTTCCCGTCTCCCCTTCGATCACGCTCTCGAGCACGCCGCCCTCTGCCAGCGCGATCACCGGCCGTCCCGACGCCTGGGCCTCGACCGCGGCGATCCCGAACTCCTCGGTCGCCGTGACGACCAGTGCGCGGCTCGAGCTCAGGAGCGCCGCCACCTCTCCGTCGCCGACCCGTCCGAGGAAGGACACCGTCGGGCCCGCCATCCGTCTGAGTCTTCGCAGCTCGGGCCCGTCGCCGACGACCACGAGCGGCCGCCCGAGTGCGTTGAAGGCGCGCACCGCCACGTCGATGCGCTTGTGGGCCATGAGCTCGGCCAGCACCAGATAGTGACCGCCGACCTCTCCGGCGGCGAAGCGCCCGACCTCGACGGGCGGATACAGCACCGCCGACTCACGACCGAGGTACCGCCGGACTCGGGCAGCCGTGATCTGCGAGTTGGAGACGTAGCGATCCACCCGCTGGGCTGCCATCCAATCCCACTGGCGCCAGCGGTGCAGCAGGAGCTGCAGGCCGGGGCGGACGAGCACGTTGCGGCTGCGCAGCGTCGCCGCGCGCTCGGACCACGCGTAGCGGAACGGGTTGTGGCAGTAGCAGACGTGCACCGCGCCCGGATCGACCAGCACCCCGTGGGCCCAGGCGCTCGACGAGGAGATGACCGTGTCGTAGCCACGCAGGTCGAAGGACTCGATCGCGTGCGGGTAGAGCGGAAGCAGCGGGCGGAAGGTCCGCGCGGTGGGACGGAGCTTCTGCAGGAAGGACGTCTTTACGAGGCGGTGAGCGAAGCGGCCCTCCGTCCCGCGCTCGTCATAGACGGCGGTGAACACGTCGCCCTCGGGCCACCGGTCGCATATGGCTGCGAAGACCCGCTCGGCGCCGCGAAGGTCGAGCAGGAAGTCGTGGATGAGAGCGACGCGGCCGGTCATGGGCGGGCGAGTGTAGGGAGCTTTGGACCTGCGCCGCATCGATCCAGGCCCGGATAGGTTGACTTGTCGTCATGTCCGCTCGGATCCTGCTGCTCGCCTGCCTGCTCTTCGGCGCGCTCGCCCCGGCTGCGGGCGCGGCTCCACGTTCGGTACCTCGTGGATGGCTGGGCGTGGTCGCCGACGGACCGCTCGTCGGCCCCGGCGCCGCGTCGTTCGAAGGCGAGTGGGACCGGATGGCGGCCGACGGGGTCGAGAGCGTCCGAACGGCCTTCTACTGGAACGAGGCCCAGCCCTACGAGCGCGCGAGCGATGTGCCGCCGCAAGCAGGCGGCTCCTACCGGGACCAAGGCGGGGTCCCGACGGACTTCTCGCGCTCGGACGCGGTGGTCGCCAGCGCCGCACGCCGCCGCCTAGGTGTCCTTCCGGTCGTGCACCGCGCCCCGGGGTGGGCCGCCGAGAAAGCCGGCGACCTGGCCTCCACCCCGCGCGGCACCGCCGCCTACGCGGCCTTTCTCACCGCACTCGTCCGGCGTTACGGCTCCCGAGGAACGTTCTGGTCCGAGCATCCCGAGCTTCCGCGCATGGACATCCGCGCGTGGCAGGTGTGGAACGAGCCCAACCTCACCCGCTACTGGTCGCGCCAGCCCTTCGCCCGCTCATACGTCAAGCTGTTGCGGGCGGCAGATCGCGCGATCCACGCCGCCGACCCGACAGCACAGACGGTCCTGGCCGGGCTGCCCAACGAGTCCTATCGAGCGCTGCGACAGATCTACGGCGCCGGGGGGAAGGGGACCTTCGACGTGGTGGCGATCCATCCCTACACCGGCCGTCCGAGAAACGTCGTCCGGCTCGTCGAGCTCGCCCGGGCCGAGATGCGCCGGGCCGGAGACGGGAAGCGTGCGCTGTGGGTGACCGAGCTCTCCTGGCCGGCCGCGAAGGGCAGGACGAGGAACACCGCCGGCTTCGAGACGACGGACGCCGGCCAGGCCGACCGGCTGCGAAGCGGCTTGGCGCTCCTGGCTGCGGCTCGCGTCCGCCTGCGGATCGGGCGCGTGTTCTGGTACACCTGGCTCTCCGTTCCCCAAGGCCCGAACTCATTCGACTACTCGGGCCTGCGTCGCCTACAGGGAAGTCGCACCGTCGACGCCCCGGCGCGTGAAGCCTTCAGGCGAGAGGCCCGCCGGCTGGAGGGCTGCCCCAAGCCGACGGACGCCCGGCGCTGTCGCTGAGCACCCGGTCGACTGCGCGCGCCGTCCGGTTCCAGCTGAAGGCTCGAGCCCGCTGCAGTCCGGCGGCCTCCAGCCGTGCGCGCTCGGTTGGATCGCCGAGGAGGCCGACCAGGGCGTCGCACAGGTCTGAGGCGTTCGGCGGCACCAGTCGTGCAGCTCCTCCAGCGGTCTCCGGCAGCGCGGTGGCGTCCGCCGCCACTACGGCGAGGCCCGAAGCCATGGCTTCGACCACCGGCAGCCCGAAGCCCTCATAGGCCGAGGGCAAGACGAAGGCCTCGGCTCCGGCGTACAAGCCGGGCAGCAGCTCGTCGCCGACTCCTCCGAGCACCTTCAGGCCTCTGAGCGCCGTCTCCGCGGTGAACTGCGGACGGTGGCCGCCCGCCACCGCGATCTCGATCCCTTCGCCTGCGAGCGCACCAGCCGCGGGCACGAGGGCTCCGAGGTTCTTGCGCGAGCTGTGGGACGCGACGCAGAGGACGTAGGGCCGCCTGAGACCAAGCGCGGCGCGGGCCGGTTCGGGGTCTGCCAGCGGGGAGAAGCGCTCGTCGACTCCTCCGTACACGACGGAGATCCGCTGGGGCGAGAGGTCGAGCAGGTCGACGAGCTCGGAGCGCGAGAACTCGGATACGGTCACGACGTGGAGTGCACGACCGGCGAGCGCCGGCAGTACGCGCGCCTGCCAGGCGGCGTAGGCCCGCGAATACCACTCGGGATGGCGAAGCACGGCGGCGTCGTGCATCACCACGACGTTGCGTCTGAAGGCCAGCGGCGCGAGGTTGGCGGGACACAGCAGCGCCCGAGCTCCCGCGCGGGCGGCGATGAACGGAAGGACGCCTTGCTCCCAGGCATGGCCCGCCCGGTGCACGAGCCCTGGGCGTGGACGCACCACCTCGTAACGCCCTGGCGCGAGCTCCGGCAGCCGCCGGGTCAGCTCGCGAGCCCAGCGCTCCACCCCGCCGAGCTCAGGCCGGGCGGCCGCCCGTGCGTCGATGAGGATGGGGCCGGGCAGCGCGCGTGAGGGTCGGGGTCGACGGCCGCAGCCTCGTCGGCGGCGGAGCTCGCGGGGTGGCGCACTATACGGGCGCCCTGCTCTCCGCCCTGGCGACGGGGTATCCGGACGACGAGTGGCGCGTCCTGCTCCCGCGTGGCGTCGTGGCACCCGTGCCGGCGGGTGTGCTGGCGGTGCGCTCAACGCTTCCGGGCCGTCTGCTGCACGGCAGCGCGGCGGCCGTCGGGCGCCCCCGGGCGGACCGGATGCTCGGCGGTGACCTTGACGTGTTCTGGGCGCCCGCGCCGGCCCCACTGGCGGTGTCGCGTGGGACTCCGCTGGTGCTCACCGTCCACGATCGCTCGTGGGAGGAGCGCCCAGGCGACTTCACGCCGTACGAGCGGGCTTGGCATCGGGCGGCTCGCCCGAAGGCGCTCGCCCGCCGCGCCACCCGAGTCCTCTGTGACGCCGAAGTGGTGCGAGCGGACCTCGTGCGGGCCTGGGGCCTCCCCCCGGAGCGCGTCCGAGCCGTTCCACTCGCGCCCGCCGCCGGTCTGGAGCGGGCGCCGGCGAGCGCGCCGCCGCAGTACCTGCTCTTCGTCGGAGCCCTCGAGCCACGCAAGGCTCCCGACGTCCTGCTCGCCGCGTACGCGCTCGCTCGCTCGCTCGGCGTCTCAGCCGAGTTGTGGTTCGCAGGCGAAGGGCGACTCGCTCCGCTACTGGAAGGGCCCGGCGTGCGCCGGCTCGGCCGGGTCGATGACGCGGAGCTCGCCGGCCTATACGCCGGCGCCGTCGCGCTCGTCCTTCCCTCTCGCATCGAGGGCTTCGGACTGCCTCCCGTCGAGGCTCTAGCGCAGGGCACGCCGGTGGTCGCAAGCGATCTGCCGGTGCTGCGCGAGGTCCTCGGGGAAGGCGGCGCACTGTTCGTGGGAGTGGGAGACGAGAAGGCACTCGCCGAGGCGCTCATCCGGGTGACTCGAGACGCCGGGTTGCGCTCGTCGCTCGCCGCGGCAGGTCGGAGAGCCACCGCAGGGCTCAGCTGGGCCGCGACCGCGCAGGCCACCCGGGAGGTGCTCGCCGAGGCGTCTCGGCGCCCATCCATAGCATCGCCGGGGTGAACCCGTTCACGATCGTCTGCGTCCTTCACGACTCCGCCGGCCCCTTCAGGGCGCTGCTCGACTCGCTCGACGCTCATCTCGCGGACCGCGTACAGCTCGTGGTGGTCGACACCGGGTCCTGTGACGAGGGTCCGGCACTGGCGCGCAACCGCGGCGCTGACCCGATCGAGCTCGACTCGAGCGTCGGCTTCGGGGCGGCCAACAACGCTGGAGTGGGCCAAGCCCGCCACCCGGTCACCGTGCTGCTCAATCCCGACTGCGAACTGCTCGACCACAGCCTCGCCACCCTCGCGGCCCACGCCGCCATGAGCCCGCCGGCGCTGCACGTCCCCCGGCTGCTGAACCCCGACGGCACCGTCCAACGGTCGGCGCACCCGCTCCCGGGAGCCCCCGGGACCCTGCTGGCCGCCCTGGCCCCGCCCCAAGCCCTCACGCGGACGCTGCGCGAGCGCCTGGAGCCGTGGCGTTCGGAGCGCACGCGTACGGTCGGCTGGGCGATCGCCGCCTGCGTCGCCGCTCCGACGGCGACGCTGCGAGGGCTCGGTCCGTTCGATCCCGACGACTTCCTGTTCTTCGAGGACCTCGACCTCTGCCTGCGCGCGCGGGCGGGCGGGATCACGACCCTCCTGCATCCCGACCTCCGGGTGCGACACCTCGGCGGACACGCCACCTCCGTCACCTATCGCGAAGAACCACACGAACTGCTGGCTCGCCGCCGCCGCGAGGTGATCGAGCGCAACCGCTCGCGCGCGGCCCGTCGCCTGGACGACGTCGCCCAGCTGCTGACCTACGCGACCCGCTCCGCGGCCCGGCTGGCGATGCACCGCCCTGCGGGCCGCCAGCGGGCGCAGCTCGCCGCCCAGCTCGCCGTGCTACGAAGTGCTCCGTGAGCCTCGTGGTCGCCTCCACCGAACGCGTCGCACTGCGGCGACTCGTCTCAGACGACGGCGATGAGCTCATCGCGCTCGCGCGCGAGAGCCGGGAGCTGCACCGCCCGTGGGCCTACCCGCCCGAACGACCCGAGCAGATGCAGGACCTGCTGGCCCGCGCGCAACGGGACGACTTCGAGGGCCTTCTCGCGTGCCGGGCCCAGGACGGTGCCATCGCCGGGATCTTCAACGTCTCCCAGATCGTGCGCGGCGCCTTCCAGTCCGCCTTCCTCGGCTACTACGCCCACGCCCGCCACGCGGGCCGTGGGTACATGCGAGAAGGGCTCGCGCTCGTGCTGGCTCATGCGTTCGGTCCGCTCGCCCTCCACCGGCTCGAAGCCAACATCCAGCCGGGCAACCGGGCTTCAGCCGCGCTCGCGAAGGGGGCGGGCTTCCGGCTGGAGGGCTATTCGCCGCGCTATCTGCTCGTCGGTGGCCAGTGGCGCGACCATGAGCGCTACGCGATCGTGGCGGACGAGCTACGGGATCAGAAGAGGCCGAGCTGACTCGCCGGTGGCGGAAACGGTTCCTCTTCTGTCTCCGGCGCTTGCGCCGCGACGGGCTCCTCGGCTGTCACCGGCACAACGATCTCCGCCGGCTCGGGCTGGGGGGGCGGGTCCAGCGCCAGGAGGCCCGGCAGCCTGGAGAAGTCCTCACGAAGTGTGTCGAGCAGCGAGCGCGTGTAGAGCGCGGCGGCCGGGTGATAGATCGGGAACAACCGCACGGCGCGCGGTCCGATCGTGCGCACCTCGGCCTGTCCGTGAAGCTTGGTGATCCCGGTGGTGTCGGCGCGCAGGAGCTTGGTGGCGAAGTTGCCCAGCGTGCAGACCACCCTGGGCTGGATCAGCTCGAGTTGGCTGAAGAGGTAGGGGCGGCAGTTCTCGATCTCGCCCGGTAGCGGATCCCGGTTCTGTGGCGGCCGGCACTTGAGGGTGTTCGCTATGAACACGTCGGACCGCTCGAGCCCGATCTCCGAGAGGAGCTGCTCGAGCAGCTTGCCGGCCTGGCCGACGAACGGCACTCCCTGCTTGTCCTCGTTGGCCCCAGGCGCTTCGCCGACGAACATCAAGTCGGCGTCCGCGTTGCCCGCGCCGAAGACCACGGTCTGGCGCGTCGCTGCGAGCTGCGGGCACCTGACGCAGCCGGAAGCCTGTTCGTAGACCGCTTTGAGGGCTTCACGCCGCGCCGTCGCCGTGGTCACGGGGCCACTGTACCGTCGCCTTACGGACCTCTCGTGTGCAGACGCCGCAGGTTCCGGGAAGGGGTTCTGGTTGTGTCCGAGTCGACCAGACCGACTGACCTTGCGAAGCTCGCCCGCATGCACGCCGGCCTCCTCGAGCTCGCATCGATCGTCGTGACTGCGGACCAGTCACAGCTGCTGGACGCGATCGCCCGCACGGTCTCCGAAGCGCTCGGATGGGAAACCGTGGTGCTCAACGTCTACCGCCCGGCGTGGGATGACTACGAGGTGCAGACCGTCCACGGGTCGGCGGCCGCCCGCGAAGCGCTGCTCGGCGAGGCGACCCCGTGGAGCACCTGGGCGCCTCTCATCGCCGACCGCTTCGAGCACCGTGGCGCCTATCTGGTGCGTCATGGCGACTTCGACTGGGAGAAGGACCGGGTCGTGTCCTACCAGCCCGAGCCGGGTGACCGCGTCGACGCGGAGACATGGCACCCCGACGAGGCGCTGTTCGTCGTGCTCCGCGCGCGGGACGGCAGCGTCTCCGGCGTGCTGTCGGTCGACGAGCCCGTGAGCGGCCGGCTGCCGAGCGACGACGAGATCGACGCCCTGGTGGCGATCGCCGCACACGCGGAGGCCGCCCTGCGCCACGCCGGGGAAACCGCGGACGTGAAGAGACTCCGCGCAGCGCTCGAGCACTTCCACGAGATCTTCTCGCAAGACCGGCAGTCCGCTCCCGCGGAGGAGATGCTCGACGCGGTCGCGCGCGGCATG
Source organism: Solirubrobacterales bacterium (assembly GCA_013696535.1). The sequence goes on along the minus strand of JACCYI010000028.1, from coordinate 1,671 downwards.
TGCGAGACGCTGGGCTTCGAGCGCGTCGAAGTCGACATGTTCGAGCAGGACGGGCGCGGTACGCCCGTGGCACGTCTTCTGGCGGCGCCGTACGAGCGGGAGGGCTGCTATCTGCTCACGGCCGCAACAGCCGCCGAGCTCGCGCCCGAAGCCGATCTCGGCCCGCCGTCGCAGCGCTCGGGAAGGGGACCTCGCGCGTGGCGAGATCACCGGCTGCTCGTGCCGTTGTTCGCCACCACCGGTGAGCTGCTCGCAGTGATTCGAGTCGGCGAGCCGGTAGACCGCCTGCTGCCGAGCGCCGAGATCATCCAAGCGCTTCGGGTGATCGGCGATCAGGCCGCCTCCCACCTGGAATCGATCAACCGCCTCCGGGAGTTGCGCTACCTGGCCAACCATGACTTCCTCACGGGGCTGGGCAATCGGCGCGCCTTCACGAATCTGCTCGAAGCCGAGACCGCGCGCGCCGCGCGGTACAAGAGCCGGTTCACGCTCGCCCTGTGCGATATCGACTCCTTCAAGGAGGTCAACGACCGCTACGGCCACCCGGCCGGGGACGAGGTGCTTCGCCGGACCGCCCGAATCATGGAATCGAGCTTGCGCCGCTCGGACGGGGCCTTTCGCATCGGAGGTGACGAGTTCGCGATCATCCTCGTCGAAGCGACCGCCGAAGCCACACGGGAGGTCACCGACCGCATTGAAGTCGCCCTCAGCACCCCGGAACGCGACGGCGATCCTGCGATCCGCGTCTCCTTCGGAGCGATCAGCTCGAACGGCGAGGAAGACGCCGAGCACCTCCTCCGCCGGGCCGACGAGGCGATGTACACGGTCAAGCGCGCCCGTCGCGAAGCTTGACCCGCGCGGCGCTATTCTGAGTCTCGGCCGGAACCTTCCGCTTCTGAGAAGGGCCGGACCGGGGAACCACCGCCCTGACCCGCATCACCGACCGGTATCTCATGGGAGAACTGGACCGGAACATCGCAATCGTCGGAGCCGGCCGCCTCGGCATGGCGATGGCCGCCGCGCTGAAGACCGACCGGCCGCTCGGCAGGAATGCCGACGCGCGAGGCGCCGGCCTCGTACTCCTCTGCGTGCCCGATGCAGAGATCGCCCGAGCCGCGGCGGCGATCGCTCCGGGCGCCATCGTCGGCCACTGCTCGGGCGCGGTGGGACTGGCCGCGCTCGCGCCGCACGAGGCGTTCTCGCTGCACCCGCTGATGACGGTTCCCACCGGGGCGCCTCCGGGCGTGCTGGCCGGAGCCGGGTGCGCGGTCGCCGGCACGACCCCGCGGGCGCTCGCGGAAGCCGGGGCGCTCGCCGACACGCTGGGCATGCGGTCAGCCACGGTGGCTGACGAGGACCGCGCCGCGTACCACGCCGCCGCCTCGATGGCGTCCAACTTCCTGATCACCCTCGGAGCCGCCGCCGAGCGGGTGGCGGCCACCGCCGGGGTCGGGCGCGACCTGCTGGCGCCGCTCGTGCGTGCCACGGTGGAGAACTGGGCCGCGCTGGGTCCGGCAGTCGCGCTGACCGGGCCGATCGCCCGGGGCGACGCGGAGACGGTCGAGCGTCACCGGATCGCGCTCGGCGAACGCGCACCCGACCTGCTGCCCCTGTACGACGAGCTGGCGCGCGCCACGCGTGCCCTGGTGATCGCATGAGGATCGTGCGGAC
>JACCYI010000221.1 GCA_013696535.1 Solirubrobacterales bacterium | reverse complement strand
GTACGGGATCTCGAGTAGGTTGAAGCTTTGTTCGCTGCCGTTGGGTCTCTCTGCGCGCACGAGCCCAGCGCTTGTGGGCCGAGGTGTCAGCGAGGCTATCCGCCAAGAGGACGCTGTCATCCACTTCCACTGTCCGCGGCGTGAAAAGCTCTGAAAGCAACAGCGCCCACACCGGGTCACCGAACTCGAACAACAAATCGCTCGGGGTCCGCATCTGGACGGTTGAACACCCGCCGAAGAAGATCTATCGAAGACATGGTTTCAGGGTTCACTTGCGCCCTTGGCAATCTCCTCCTCGAACGAGACCTCGGCAGATCCGCCGCCGCGCGCAGGCCGACGCCGGCGCCCGGCAGTCCGTCGAGCTCACCTGCCGCACCCTCGGGACGAGCGCCTCGGCCCACTACGCACGCGTCAGCGGCGTGCTCTGCACGCGCGCCGAGCAGGACGCCGAGCTGCTCAAGCAGATCCGGCGGTCTTCAAGGCCAACTACGAGTGCTACGTATCCTTGCGCGTCTGGAAGGAGCTCAAGCGTCCGTGGTCGTCGGCCGTGGGCGCGTTGAGCGCCTGATGGCCGCCGCCGGGCTCGTCGGGGCCAAGCGGCGCGGCCGCGCCTGGAAGACCTTGTTCCCAGCGCCGACGGCCACGGGCGGCCTGACCTGGTCGACCGGCAGTTCAGCGCCGAGCGCCCCGACGCGTTGTGGATCGCCGACTTCACCTATCTCAGGAGCTGGGAGGGCGCCGGGTTCTTCAGCTTCGTCATCGATGTCTTCTCGCGCCGCGCGTCGGCTGGCAGCTTGCCTCGCACATCGCACCGACCTCGTCCTCGATGCGCTGAAGATGGCGCGCGGCACACGCGCTCACGGCCCGACATCCAGCTCGTGCACCATTCCGATCGCGGCTCGCAGGCCGGGCTCAAGGGGCCGTCGCAACACCGGGATTGGTGGTGTGAGGGTAACTCGGTGGGCGACGGTGAACAGCCCGGGCTGCTGCTGAGTCGCGTCTGGCAGACGCGCACCCAGCTTGAACTCGCCGTCGTCGAGTGGGTCGGCTGGTACAACCACGACCGCCTCCACTCCGCCATCGGCCACATCCCACCCGTCGAGTACGAGAACGGGCACGCAGTAACGGTGCTCTTCAACTTCCTCTCCCATCGAGGAAGAAACCAACTGACCGGTCTCCGCGAAACCGGGACGGCTCACTCAACGCCTTGCTTTGCGAACTGCACCGGCCGCCTTGGCTGTCCACCTGCGCATCGTCGTTGGGCGTCGGCCGCCGCCGCGGATTGAGCTTCACGCGACACCCAGCCGTCGCTCCTTCGATCGCAATCTCAATCAGGCGCCCTTGAGCCTGCTCAGCAGGCCCGAGCGCCGCGTCGATCGCGTCGTTCGCGCGGCCGAAATCCGGCCCGTCATCCCCGGCCCACGAGGCCGCGATCACCAACGAGAAGCGGACCGCCCTCGGTGGAGACGTACCCCAGCGATGTCTCCATCTAGTCGAGTCCGAAGAGCTTCTTCATACGCCGGGAGTACTGTCACAATTGTCCATCCTGCTTTCGCTGTGCCGCAGCGCTCGCACCCCGTCCGGAGCTAACAGATCCACCGTACTCCTTGCGCTCCCTCGACGTCTGGTTACATCCGGCCAAGCCCTTGCCGTCGCCTTCGTAGTAGTGCTTGACGCAGGGCACCGGCTCCAGCGAGGTCCCGCACACCGCGGGGCTGGAGGAGTGGTTCGACTACGAGTCCGTCGAGACGGGCGCCGGGTCGCGGGCCCGAGGCGAGGCGGCGAGCGCCAGGGTCGAGACGGCAACGGCCAAGAGCGCAGCGACGAGCGGCGCTCCTGTGGGGTGATGCGGGACATGCGGCGTGCCTCCGAGACGCCCCCCGAACATGACGCTCAGGTTGGGGGCCACCATGCTCTTGCCACCATGCTCGGTCAACGCATTTCCGTGCACGTGGCGCGTATCCGCTCGTTTCAACAGAAAAACACACAAGCCCGTAGTCACTCCCGGCCATGCCGCCTGCCAGGCGCGCGCGGCCGAACGCGAGCGGCCACCGCGCCTGAGAGACCGGTCCGTCAAACTGTGGGCGTGGTCAAGGGTGGACACACGATAAGTGCGACGGACTTCGCCGCGTTGACCGGCGTTTCCCGAGAGCGTCTGCGCACCTGGGAGCGCCGCCACGACTTCCCGCGGCCGGTGCGGGCGCACGGGGGCGCACGCCGCTACGCCGTCGACGATGTCGCGCGGGTCGTCGCGGTGCGGCGCGCGGTGGAGAGCGGCGTGCCGATCCCGTCCGCGATCGACGCGACAGACCTGCCCGCGGGTGCCGGCATCTCCGCCGGTGCGCGGGCCTCGCTGGCCGAGCACGCGCCGGTCGCGGTCGTCGTGCTCTCCGGTCCCGAACCGTTGCGAGTGGAGTTCGTCAACGCCGCGGTCCGCCACCGGCCGGGCGCCCCGGCCCTGGGCGACGATCTGCTCGAGCGCGCGCCTTGGTTTGCGAAGAAGCCAGACCACGAGACGCTCAGGCGCCTGTTCACCGGCGACGTGGTCGCCGTGGGCTGCGAGCACCCAGACTGGACGGCGGGCATGCGCTCGGGCGCGCACTCCATCGCGTACCGGCTCCCGCACGAGGCGGGTCAGCGACCGCTCGTCGCGCTGATCGGCATCGACACGGCGCGTGAGCGGCGCACCCGTCAGCTGCTCGACGACGCCGAGCGGGAGCGCGACGCGCTGCGGGAGCGCTCCGACCGGGACGCACGCTTCTCCGAGGCGCTGGCCGCCGTCATCGACATCTTCCGGCTCAGCTCGGGCATGGAGGCGATCTCCGATGCCACCGCCGTGCTCGTCCGCCGTCTGAGCGCCGTGGACGTCGCGATCGCCCCGTCGATGGCCGGTGCGCTCGTGCTCGGGCGTTCGGCCCGTGGCCTGCTCGGCCCGGAGATGGTCACGGTGACGCGCTTCGACGATCTGGCCGAGGCGCTGCGCGACGGCGACATCGTGTGGCTGGAGGAGGAGACCGGCCGGGCCTTCGGGGCGCCCTCTGGCCTCGGGCTGCTCGTGGTTCCGATGCTCGCGGCGGGCGAGAGCCTCGGGGCGCTCTTGGTCGTCGTCGACGTGCAGACCGATCTCACCGACACCCAGCGTCGGCTGCTGCGCGGCGTCTCGGCCACGATCGCCTTCGCGCTGCTGCGCGAACGGCTCGTCGGCGACCTGCGCGATCCGGGCGGCGAGATCGTGACCTGAGCGACGAGAGAGACGAGCGCCTCCGAGAGTCGAACGTTTGTCCACGGCGGTTCCGCGCACTGGGCGAGAGGGCAGATTCCCTCCAACCCCCAAGGAGGAGAAACCGCATGTCACTTCTGGTCAGTGCCCTCATCGCCGTCGTCATCGCCGTGGTCGTCTACCTCGTCGCCATGGCGCTCGGCCTCCCGGCCATCGTCGCGATCGTCGCAGCGATCCTCGTCCTGCTGGTAGGCATCGGCTCCGGTGGCCGCGTCGGCGGCGGGCGCCGGCGTGGACGCGCCGTCTGACGGGCGTTCCGAGGGATCCCGCGCCCCGCACCGAACGCCTCGCGGCATCGCCCAGCACGCCGCGGGGGAACGGCTCCTCGCCGGACGGCCCGGACTCCCGGGCCGTCCGTGCGTGGAGGGCGCGCCGGGCGTCAGACGTCGAGCGCCTCGACGACCTCGTCGGGACCGTCGAACGTCGACTCGTCGAGCGTCTCGAGCGCCTCGATGACATCTTCGGGCGCGTCGTTGCTCTCGGCCACCACGAGCAGGTCGTCACGGTTCGCCGGGTAGTCCGCGTTCTTGAGGAACTTCTGGACGGTGATGGGGCTTGTCATCAGGCCGGGATACCGGGTGTCCCGTGCGGCCAAACCGCTTCGACCGACCGTGGGGAACCGTCCCGTGTCCGCTAGCGAACGGCGAAGCACCGGCCATCATTGACTCCGGAGACGGCGGGTACGTTTCTCTCGACATGCCTGCGTCCCATTGTCC
>JACCYI010000298.1 GCA_013696535.1 Solirubrobacterales bacterium | reverse complement strand
GTCTGGTGGCCGGTGAGCGCGACCGCACAGCAGCCGTAGGGCGAGCCGGCTGCGGGTCGGAGCCGGTCGGTGACGGCGAAGCGGCCGGTTGGAGTCGGGGTGCCAGGACGCCCCACGGCCACCCGGGCGCGCCGCAGGACGCGGTTGCCCTGACTCACCGTGAGCCGGCGCGCCGACCGGTCCACGTGGATGGCGAAGTCCGTGCGCGATAGGCGGGCGCCGGCGCTGGGGATCCAGCCCCGCTTGCCGTTCGGGCGCTCAGTGGCGACGACCTGCAGCCAGCCGGGGCGCCGGGCCACCACCCCGAGCACCGTTCGCGAGCCGAACTCCGTGCGGGTGGCCACCCGCGCCAGCTTGCGGCCGCCGGGGGTCAGGCGCAAGAGGGCAGGTCGCTCGAGGCGGGCCAGCACGTAGCGCTCGGCCGGCTTGCGCCCAGGCGTCCGCCGAGGGGCAGCGGCCTGCGGAGTGAACGATGGCGTGGGGGACGCGGCGGCACGCTTCGGTGGCGGCACGTCGTCGCCGCCGCATGCGACACAGAGCAGTCCGGCAAGGATCAGGAAGCGGCGCACGATCGGATCATCGGCTAGGACGCCGCGCGCGCGAGGTCGGACAATCGCTTACGCGCGTCGCTCAGCCCTATCCGAGCGAGGATCTCGTCCGCCAAGGCGAGATAGTCCGCGCCCAGGTCGGGCCGGTGATCGAGGATCGATCGGGCGCGCTCGGCCGACTCGGCGTACGCGATCGAGGAGCGGATCACCGTGTCGAACACCTTCGGGCCGAAGTGCTCTCGAAGCGAGGCGTAGGCCTCGCGGGAGTGCACCGTGCGCAGGTCGGCGATGTTCATGACCACCCCGAGCCACTCGAGGTCGGGGTTGTAGAACTCCTTGGCCTGTCCGACGACCTCGAGCGCCCCCTCGACCCCCTGCAGCGCGAAGTACTGGGCCTCGGAGGACACGAGCGCCCAATCGGCGGCGACGAGGCCGTTGATGGTCAGCAGGCCGAGCGCCGGCGGGCAGTCGACGAGGATGACGTCATAGGTCTTGCGGGCTTCCTTGAGCGCCTTGCGGAGCACGAGCTCCCGGCCCATCTTCCCGCTCAGCGCTCGCTCGGCCTCGGCCAGGATCGGCGTGGCCGGCGCGATGCCGTCGTGGACTGCCTGCTTGAGCTTCGCATCGCCGCGCAGTACGTCGGCCACCGTCGGTGACGCATCGGCGGGGACGTCGAAGTAATCAGAGAGATTGCCTTGCGGATCTAGATCGACGCAGAGCACGTCGAGCTCCAGGCGTCGGAAGACATCGGCGAGGGTCCGAACCGCCGTCGTCTTTCCCGTCCCGCCCTTGAGGGAGAGCACCGCGATGGTCTCGGCCATGAGGGCCTGACTCTACAAGCCATCGAGGCCTTCAGGACGAGCGGGCTACTCCGCGAAGGCTGGGGGCTTGTTCGCCTCGGCCGAGCCGACGGTCGCTGAGTCCAGGAAGAAGAGCCGGTGACGGCCGACGGTGATCTCATCGCCGTCTCGCAGGGGACTCCACTCGACCCGGCGCCCGTTCACGAAGACGCCGTTGAGCGAGCGGTCGTCGAGCACGCGCAGGCCTTCCTCCTGATTGACCACGAGCGCGTGACGCCGCGAGACCGTGGCGTCGTCGAAGCGCAGGTCGGCCGAGAGGGATCGCCCAATGCGCGTGGACTCCCGGGTGAGCGGATGCACGATCTGCTTTCCCGAGTCCTCGTACAGGAGGTATCTGCCCGGCAGGGTCAGCTCGGCCGCGCGGTCGGCCACCCAGTCCGGCCGGACGCCTGTCGGCGGCTCGGCCTGGGGCGCAGGAACGGCTTCCGTGCCGACGATGGGAATGTTGCCGGTGTAGCCAGGATCTGAATCGGATCGGTCCATGGTCTCCTTTTCGGTGTGCTTCCTTGCGAGAGAACACACCGTTCTGGCGAACCCTCCTCCCGTCCGAAGCATTGCAGGCGCGTCAATCGGCAGGGAACTGCGAGGAGGGGGCGAACTTCGACGGACCCATGCCCCTACTCGCCCGCACACCGCCTCTCCTGGAGTCCTTGCTCCTGCACAAGAGCCTGAGGGCGCTCTACTCGCGCCGCCATCGGTGCGCGCACTGCGATCGCACGCCGCTCGTCGGCGAGCGTGTGTATCTCTACGCCGCCGCGGCCGGCGAGCGCCTGGTCTGCGAGCTCTGTCGCCCGTTGCGACGCGAGCCCCCCGCCCGATCAGAGCTCGTGCACTCGCCCGAGCACGACCGCTGCGTGCGCATGAGGGCGGGTCGAGCGGCCTGAGATCGGACCGGCGGCCTATGCTTCCGGCGCCGTGGATCCCGTCACCGTCTCCGTCACCATCGATCGGCCCCGCGACGAGGTCTTCGAGTACCTCGCCGATATCGCCAATCACCCGGAGTTCTCAGACCACTACCTCGAGAAGTGGCGGCTCACCCGGGAGGACTCCTTCGGTCAGGGGGCGGGCGCCCGCTACCGGCTCAAGCGGAGCTTCAACCGCTACGCCTGGGAGGACATCACGCTCGTCGAGGTCAAGCGGCCTCACCGCATCGTCGGAGTCGGCCGCGGCGGCAAGTTCAACCGCGTGAAGACCTACAGCTCGTTGATCCTTTCTCCCGGGTCGGGCGGCGGCACCAAGGTCGAGTACACGACAGAGACGGTTCCCGCGATGTTCACGGACCGGATGTCGGAGGCATGGGGCCTGAGGGGCTGGGTCAAGCGCCAGTCCCGCAAAGCCCTCAAGCGGCTTCGCCTGATCCTGGAGGACGGAGACGAGCGTGGCACGCGCGCGACCGTGGCCGGGCTCTAGACTTGCGCGTCTCGATGTCTCTGCTTCCGCCGCTTCCCATGCGCAGGCTGCTGCTGGTCCTGCTTGCCTCGAGCGGATTGCTGGTGAGCGGATGCGGCAACAAGGTCGAGAACCGTACGCTGGCGGAGACGGAGGGCGTCTACGTGACCGTCGCCGACCTCAAGTACCAGGTGCAGATCTCGCGGGTCCTGAATCCCGCGGACGTCGAGGACCGGAGCTATCTGTCCGGCGTAGGGCCCGAAGTGACGCCTCCCGCGGCCGATGAGACGTGGTTCGCGATCTTCATGCGGGTCTCCAATCCCACCGGCGAGCGCCTGGAGCCCACGTCCCAGTTCACCGTCGTGGACACCCAGGAGATCGAGTTCGAGCCCGTGCCAGTGGACAACCCATTCGCCTACCGTCCGGACATGCTGCGAGCCGGAGCGGTGTATCCGGACCAGAATTCCGTGGCGGGCGAGGGTGTCATCCAGGGCACCATGCTGCTCTTCAAGGTGAAGATTGCCTCGCTGCAGAACCGCCCCCTCGAGCTCAAGATCCGGTCGGAGGTCACGCCTCCGGGCGAGGCCGTCGTCGACCTCGACGTCTGAGTCACCTCGCCTTCAAGGCGGCTTGCAGGACGGTCTTGGCGGTCGGCGCGGCGGTGTCCCCGCCCGCGCCCTGGCCCACGAGCAACACGGCGACGGCGATTCGTGGCCGGCGGGCGGGGGCGAAGGCGACGAACCAGGCGTCCGTATCGGAGATGTCCTGGGCGGGCGCTTGGCCCGGAAGGACGTCGGCGCCCGTGGCGGGCTCCTGCGCGGTGGAGTCACGCAGCTCCGCGGTACCGGTCTTGCCCGCCACCTGTACGCCGTCGATGTCCGCCGCGGTGCCCGTGCCCTCCTCGACCACCCGGCGCATGTAGCGGTTCAGGGTCCGCGCCGTCTCGGGAGAAGTCGCCGAGGCGGGCGATCGGTCCGAGCCGCCGCGCTCGAGGCTAGGGCGGGCGCGCCGGCCGTTCGCCGCGATGGCGGCGGCGACCGAGGCCATCGCGAGCGGCGTGGCCAGGACCTTGCCCTGCCCGATGGCCGTCGATCCCACGGCGAGGTCATCCCCGATCTCCTCGGGAGCTGGGATGGTCGAGAGCCCGGCTCCCTGGAGGGATGGCGTCTCGTTGAAGCCGAACCGCTCGGCCGCCTTCACCAGGCGCTCGGCGCCGAGCTTGACGCCGAGCGGGGCGAACACCGAGTTGCAGGACTCGGCGAAGGAGGCGGCGAGACTGCCGCCGCAGACCTCGCCGTTGGCGTTCTCGAGCTCGACGCCCTCCAACGTGGATGCCGACTGGGCGGGGAACGTCGCCGAGCGCGAGACCGTGCCGGCGTCGAGCGCGCCGGCGAGGGTGACGATCTTGAAGGTGGAGCCGGGCGGTTGAGGGGCCGAGTAGGCGATCCCGGCCAGGGCGAGGACCTCGCCCGTGCGTGGCTGCAGCACCGCGATGCCGCCGAAGCGCCCGGCGAGCGCGTCCACGGCCGCCCGCTGGATCCCCGGGTCGATGCTCGTGCGAACCGGTGAGCCCGGTCGAGGGGGTGTGCTGGCGATCACTCGTCCCCCTGCCGACAGCGTCCCACCCGGGACCCCCAGCAGGCGTTCGTCGAACTCCCGCTCGAGGCCGCTGACGCCGACCGATGCGCCCGGAGGGACGCCGCGCCGTGCGTAGCGGGCCGCGCGGTCGGAGGGGATCGGTCCCGTCCGCCCGGCGATCTCGGCGGCGAGTGGTCCCAAACGCGAGATCCGTCCCGTGCCCTCGGCCAGCGGCGTCCCGTCGCGGGCGAGGATCGCAGCGCGGGCGGGAAGCTCCGTCTTGCGGGACAACGGCTCGCGGGCCCGCAGACCCGGCAGAACGGCCGCGGCGGTCCAGTCGATTCCGGACCGCTCGCCATCGCCGGAGATCAGAAGCCGCACCTTGCCCTCCAGAGTGCCGAAGATCCGGGTCCTCACCTTGACGGGCACGAGCCACGCCCCGCCGGCGCGGGTCGGCGGTGCGGTGTCGACTCGCCAGATCGTCGCGATCGCGGCGGTACGGCGGTAACTTCGCACGAAGCTCCGGGCCGAGCTGCGACGCCGCGCCGTTTCAGACAGCGCCCGGTACATGGTCGCGTAGTCGGCGACCTCCCAGGCT
>JACCYI010000261.1 GCA_013696535.1 Solirubrobacterales bacterium | reverse complement strand
GGCCGTAGGTCGCTGGGTCCATGTCGACGCCACCTGCGAGCATCAGGCCGTCGAGCAGATCGAGCAGCTGGCCGGGCTCCTCGGTGAGCTGCGGGTCGGGCGCGAGCAGCAAGGCGACGCCGCCGGCCCGCTGCACCGCCCGCACGTAGGAGTAGGGCGAGAAGGCCGCCACCTCCTTCCACGCGCCGAAGCTGACCGGCTCGAGGCTCGTGCAGATGCCGATGACGGGACGATCCATGGCCTCAGGGTAGGCCTGGACGCGAGGTGGCCCCGCGCAGCCGGCCTCTGCCACCACGGAGCCGGTCGCTCGCCCGAGGTGAGAGGATGGGACCTGCCCACGGGGGTGGCCGGGGCGTCGCAGGGCGCCAGGCCGCCGCACAAGGGCCGTTGACGTGCCGCATTCGACCGACTCGGACGATTTCGTGAATACACTCCGCCGCGCCTTGGGTCCTCACCGAACCTCCTCATCCCGCCGCCTCCGCCGCCGCACGATGGCCGCGGCGCTCGGCGCGGCGACCGCCGCCGGCCTGGTGCTCGCCGGTCCGGCCGGCGCCTTCTGGACGCCCCAGAGCGGCGGGACGTCCAACGCGGACTCGATCGACAACCTCTACAAGTTCACGCTGGCCATCGCGGCCGTGATCTTCTTCGGGGTCGAGGGGGCGCTCTTCTACTCCCTGATCAAGTTCAAGGCCCGCAAGGGCGCCGTCGCCGCCCAGATCCGCGGCAACACCCGCCTGGAGATCGGCTGGACGGTCGGCGCCGCCGTCATCGTCGTGGTGCTGGCGGCCGCAACGTTCACACAGCTGCCCGGGATCCGCAACCCGGAGGAGTCCGGCCCGAACGGCTACAGCGCCTCCAGCGGCGTCGCCGACGGCGTGATGGTGGCGGCGGGCTCGAGCAAGCGCCTGCCGCCCAGCGGCAAGTCGCTGAACATCAAGATCAACGGTCAGCAGTACCTCTGGCGCTTCACCTACCCCGACGGAGACAAAAACCAGCTAAACAACGCCTTCTCCTACGAGGAGCTGGTCGTTCCAGTCGACACCACGGTGACCCTCGACATCGAGGCGCAGGACGTGGCCCACTCCTGGTGGATCCCGGCGCTCGGCGGCAAGCACGACGCCCTCCCGGGCTACACCAACCACGACTGGTTCAAGATCCCGGCCAAGCTGGCCGGCACCACTTTCAAGGGGCAGTGCGCCGAGCTGTGCGGGCGCAACCACGCGAACATGATCGCCCAGGTCAAGGCGGTCACCCCCGCGCAGTTCGAGCAGTACCTCGCCCAGCGCAAGCAGGACACGAAGGCCGCCGACGACGCCGCGGCGAAGCAGCGCAAGCAGGTCGAAGCCCCGGTCGCCACCGCCACGCCGTAAGGACGCTTGAACCATGGCTCCCTCTGACACCCTGACGGCCCCGACAACCTCGGTCAGGGCCGCTCCCCTGCCGCAGATCGTCGCGCATGAGGTGTCGCGCCCCAACACGGGCTGGACCTCTTGGATCACCACGACGGACCACAAGAAGATCGGGATCATGTACCTGATCCTCACGTTCGTCTTCTTCGTCTTGGGCGGCGTCGAGGCGCTGCTCATCCGGCTGCAGCTCGCGCAGGCGAACAACACGCTGCTCACGCCGCAGACCTACAACGAGCTGTTCACGATGCACGGGACGACGATGGTCTTCCTGTTCGTCGTGCCGATCATGGCCGGCTTCGGCAACTACGTCGTGCCGCTGATGATCGGGGCCCGGGACATGGCGTTCCCCAAGCTCAACGCGTTGAGCTTCTGGATGCTGCTCATGGGCGGTTTGGTCTTCTACGGCTCGATCTTCTTCTCGCCGCCCGAGTGCGGCTGGACGTGCTACTCGCCGTTGAGCTCGTCGAACTACCTGCCGACGGCGGGCGTCGACGCGTGGATCTTCTTGATCCACCTCACGGGCATCTCCTCGCTCGTCGGCGCGATCAACTTCTACGCCACGATCGCGAACATGCGCGCCCCCGGCATGGGCTGGGGCCGCCTGCCGCTCTTCTGCTGGACGATCCTCACCTACTCGGTCCTGCTGATCCTGGCCCTTCCGGTTATCGCGGCCGCGGTCACGCTGCTGCTGACCGACCGGCACTTCGGGACGCACTTCTACGACCCGTCCTCAGGGGGGTCGCCCCTGCTCTGGCAGCACCTGTTCTGGTTCTTCGGGCACCCTGAGGTCTACATCATGGTCCTGCCGGGCTTCGGGATCGTCTCGGAGGTCCTGCCCGTGTTCGCCCGCAAGCCGATCTTCGGCTACAAGGCGGTCGCAGCGGCCACGGTCGTCATCGCCTTCCTCGGCCTGCTGGTCTGGGCTCACCACATGTTCGCCACGCCGTCACCGACGATCGTGCTCGTCTTCTTCATGATGAGCTCGTTCCTGATCGCCGTGCCCACGGGCGTGAAGATCTTCAACTGGATCGCCACGCTATGGCGCGGGACCATCGAGTACAAGACGCCGCTGCTGTTCTGCGCAGGCTTCATCGGCACGTTCCTGATCGGCGGCATCACGGGCGTCTTCCTGGCGATCTTCCCGGTCGACTGGCAGCTCACCGACACCTACTTCGTGGTCGCCCACCTGCACTACGTGCTCGTCGGCGGCTCGGTGTTCACGATCTTCGCCGGCCTCTACTACTGGTTTCCCAAGATCACCGGGCGGATGCTGAGCGAGGGGCTCGGCAAGCTGTCCTTCTGGACGATGCTCGTCGGCTTTCACCTCACGTTCTTCGTGCAGCACGCCATCGGGCTGGACGGCATGCCGCGCCGCATCTACGAGTACGACGACGTCGGCAACCTGCAGCTCTACAACCTGATCTCCACCGTCGGCTCGTTCATCCTGGCCGCCGGCATCGGTGTGACGATCCTCAACGTGTACGTGTCGCTGAAGAAGGGCACGATCGCGGGTCCAGACCCGTGGAAGGCGAACACGCTGGAGTGGTACACGGAGTCACCGCCGCCCGTGAACAACTTCGACTCCGTGCCGCGCGTCCGCTCCGTGGAGCCGATGAAGGACATCCGCCGGCAGGTTGCCCGGCAGACCGCGGCCGGCGACGGAGGGCCCGGCCTCTCGCCGGAGCCGGTCGCGAAAGCGTAGATGGCCGCCTCGGGCGCGACACCCCCGGTCGCCCTCCCGACGGCCGGCGCCGGACCGCGCCGCGTCATCGCCGACTACGTCACGCTGACCAAGCCCAAGGTCCAGTCGCTGCTGTTGCTGACGACCGTCTGCACGATGACGATCGCCGGCAACCCGTCAATCGGGCTGATCGCGCTGACCGTGCTCGGCGGCTACCTGTCGGCGGGCGGCGCGGGCGCCGTCAACCACTACTTCGACCGCGACATCGACGCGCAGATGCCGCG
>JACCYI010000242.1 GCA_013696535.1 Solirubrobacterales bacterium | reverse complement strand
GCTTGAGCACGATGATCGAGCGAGACTTGTCCACGTCGAGGATCGGCATGCCGTAGATCGGCGAGTCGGCGACGGTCCGGGCCGCCGGATTGGTGACGTCGTTGGCGCCGATGACCAGCGAGACATCGGTCCGGGCGAACTCGCCGTTGGCCTCCTCCATCTCCTTGAGCTGCTCGTAGGGGACGTCGGCTTCGGCGAGCAGCACGTTCATGTGCCCGGGCATGCGACCGGCAACCGGGTGGATCGCATACGTCACCTGGACCCCGCGCTTCTCGAGGTCTGCGGCGAGGTCGGCCACCGTCCGCTGCGCCTGGGCGACCGCCATGCCGTAGCCGGGGACGATCACCACCCGCTCCGCGTATGAGAGCTGGATGGCGACGTCCGCGGCGCTCGTGGACCGCACGGTGCGGTCCACCCCGTCGTCGGATGCCGGACCGGCCGAGGCGCTGCCGCCGGTTCCGAAGCCGCCGAAGAACACGTTGCCGATCGAGCGGTTCATGGCGTCGGCCATCTGCTTTGTGAGGATGGAACCCGACGCGCCGACCAACATGCCCGCCACGATTAGCGCGATGTTGTCGAGCGCCATGCCGGCCGCCGCGGCGCTCAAGCCGGTGAAGGCGTTCAGTGTGGAGATGACCACGGGCATGTCGGCGCCGCCGATGGGGAACACGGCCAGCACGCCGAGCAGGCCCGCGAGGATCAGGATCGCGAGAAAGAGCCACTCCGTCTCGGCGCCTGCGGCGACGGCGACCGCGAGGCCGATGACGACGGCCGCGAGACCACCGTTGACCGCCGCCGGTATGTGCGGGCGGGCCTTGGTGAGCTCCTGCAGCTTCGCGAACGCGACGTTCGAGCCCCAGAACGAGATCGAGCCGATGATCGCCGCGAACAGGATGGGGATCAGGCGCTCGAGCGCGATGTCGCCGCCGGCCTCCCGGAACTCGGCGTAGGAGATCAGCGCCACCGCGCCACCGCCGACGCCGTTGAACAGCGCCACCATCTGGGGGACCTGAGTCATCTTCACCGACCGTGCGCTCGGTATCCCGATCGCGGTCCCGACCGCGAGACCGACCGCGATCAGCCCGAAGTCCCCCACCCCGTCCTGCAGCAGGGTCGCGACCACCGCGATGAACATCCCGACCGCCGCGACGTAGTTTCCGGTGACGGCCGTCCGAGGTCCGCGGAGCATCCTCAATCCCACGATGAAGAGCACGAACGCCACGATGTAGGCGGCGTTGATCAGATCAGGGTCCACCGGGTGGCGCCTTCTTCTTGCCCTTGAACATCGCGAGCATCCGATCCGTCACCAGGAACCCGCCGATCACGTTGATCGTTCCAAACGCGATCGCAACCACCAGCAGGAGATCGTTGACGAAGCCGTCGGCGGGCCCGATCACCAGCAGACCGCCGAGCAGCACGATCCCGTGGATCGCGTTGGTGCCCGACATCAGCGGCGTGTGCAGGGTGTTCGGCACCTTGGAGATGACCTCGAAGCCCACGAAGGCAGCCAGCGTGAGGATCGCGATCTCGGTCAGCAGATCCATCAGCCCGCCGCCTTGCGCGCACCCTCGTGCACGATCTCCCCGCCGCGGGTGATGCAGGCGCCCGCCACGATCTCGTCCTCGAAGTCCAGGAGCAACGACGCCCCCTCTCCCTTCGCGAACAGCTCGAGCAGCGACTCTACGTTGCGCGCGTAGAGCTGGGAAGCGTGCTGCGCCATGGAAGACGGTAGATTCAGCGGCGCCGCGAGAACCACGCCGGTCGGCGTGCGGTAGGTCTCGCCGGGATGGGTCAGCTCGCAGTTGCCGCCGGCCTCGCCCGCCAGATCGACGATCACCGATCCCGGCTTCATCGCCTCCACGGCGGCGGCCGTGATCAGCTTGGGCGCCGGGCGGCCCGGCACCAGCGCCGTCGTGATCACCGCGTCGGCGCGCGCGACAGCGTTCGCGAGCAGGTCGCGCTGCTGGAGCTGCTCCTCCTCGGTCAGCTCACGGGCGTACCCGCCGGCGCCCTCCGCGTCGGCGGAGCCTTCGAGCTCCAGGAACTTCGCGCCCAGTGACTGCACCTGCTCCTTGACCGCGGCACGGACGTCGAAGGCGGTGACCTGGGCGCCGAGGCGCCGAGAAGTCGCGATCGCCTGCAGGCCGGCGACGCCCGCGCCGAGCACGAGCACCTGCGCCGGCGGGATCGTGCCCGCGGCGGTCATCAGCATCGGGAAGAAGCGCCCGAGCTCCTGCGAGGCGAGCAACGCCGCCCGGTAGCCGGCCACGTTCGCCTGGGACGAGAGCGCGTCCATCGACTGAGCACGCGAGATCCGGGGAATCGCCTCCATGGCGAACGAGGTCGTCCCTCGGCCGGCGAGGGCGCGGATCGTGTCGTGCGCGGTCAGCGGCGCAAGAAAGCCGACCAGCACCGTCTCCTCGCCCAGACGGCCGACCTCGGAGTCGTCGGGCGGCGAGACCTTGGCGACCACTTCGGCGCCCCACGGATCACCCGTTGTGGCGCCCGCGTCGGTGAACGCCGCGTCGGGCAGGTCGGCGCTCGCGCCCGCGCCCGCCTCGAAGATCACCTCGTGGCCCGCGCTCGCGAGCTTGCGCACGATGTCGGGCACCAGCGCCACGCGGCGCTCGCCGGCGGCCGTCTCCTTGGGGAATCCGATCCTCACGCGAGGGCGGAACCTATCCGATGCGCATGCGTGCTCGCCCTGTCGCGCTCGCGCGAAGCGTAGCGTCGTGACTCACGACGCTCTAGTGGCGCTGCGCCGTCGCAACGACGTAGCGGCTGGTCACGCGGAAGCCGTCGGGATCCTCGTTGGCCGCCTCGTAGGTCTTCAGCGCACCTGCGAAGGCAGCGTCAGCCTCCCCACGCTGCTCGAGCACGGTGCCGGCGGCAACCGACAGAGGATGGTGGCGGCCCCTCCGCGTCGAAGTACTCGTAGGCCGACCCGGCCGTGAACGCTAGAGACCCGTCCTGCACGGTGACTTCGAACCCGTGCGCTCCGAACAACTCGCCGAGCGCATTCCGGTCGTGCCAGGCGAACGGCGGCGGTCCGTCCGGAAGCGCGAGCGCTCGGCCGATCGCCCCCCGGAAGACGCCCACGCAAGCGTGGACCGGCCCCTGCGGAATCCATGCGCTGAGGACGACCCGCCCCCTCGGCCCGGCCACTCTCGCAATCTCCGCAGCCGACGTCCACGACCCGGTCGGCGTCGCGGAGATCGGCGTGGTCCACGACCACCCGCGCAGCCGGCAGCA
>JACCYI010000234.1 GCA_013696535.1 Solirubrobacterales bacterium | reverse complement strand
GGCGCGGCCGTCACGTGTCTCGCGTGACCGCCGCGCGTGGAGCGGTCGGGGGCCCCAGCTGCGTCTCAGTGGCCGAGGTCGAGCACCGGGATCTCGGACTGCTGCGGGGAGAGGAACTTGGAAAGCTCGTGCTGGACCTTCCCGCGCAGCGTGGTCCAGCTCTCCACGGACCTGCCGTCGTCGGTGGTGCCTCGGACCCGCAGGATCGTGTAGTAGCACTCGGCCCCGGGAGTGAAGCCGAGGTAGGGCACCTCCCATGCCGCCGACTCGCGATGGGCGTCCGTGGACTTCACCTCATAGCGTCAGGACGACGACCTCCAGTCGGTCACCGTTCAATGACGCCGACACCGCGGTATGCGCCGTCGCCGGCGCCGGCCCGACCGCGCTGGCCATCGGCCACTCGGGCGAGGACGCCGTCACCGATGCGGTCCGAGCCGCGCTCGGCCCGTTCACCGACGGCGATGGGCGCCTGACGCTGCAAGGCTCCTACCCCTCACCGAGACGGTGCTCGACAACTCTGGACGTTCGTACCGCCGGCGGCGGCGCGGTCTCGATCGCTCTTCGATCAACAAGGTCATCGCTTGGGTTCGGATCGTTACCAAGGATGCGCAGCGCCGCGGACTCATCTCGGTCAATCCCGCAGCCGACCCTGAATGTCTGGTTTCGACTCCGCGACCGAGCCGTTCCTTCTCGAGGTGGCGCAGATTGAGGAGCTACTGCACGCGGCCGCGGACATCAAAGAGCAGCATCGAGGTCTTGACTGGCGGAAGGTCGCCTACATCCGGACGTCGAGCGCCACCAACCTGGCGCTTGCAAGGGGGCTCGGCGTCTCTGACGTGCTGATTTCCAAGGTCCGTCGCCGCGTGATTTGGAACGACGAGCCGCACCAACGCAACCGTAATGACATCCCGCGGCGCGCGATTCTCGCGACCCTTGTACTGGCCGGCGTGCGGATCTCGGAGCTTTGCGAGTTGACCGGGGACGCCGTGGATCTGGCTTCTCGGCGAATCTGCGTCCGACGTGCCGTGACTAAGACTGACGCCGGTGAGCAGGGATTCCCGTGGTTCCGGCGGTGCGAGAGGGCTCATCGATCATCGGGCGACGCATCCGTACAGCGGAGCCGATTAGGTCTTTGGGACGCCACCGGAAGCCGGAACAGTCCGGACAACATTCGCTCGCGCATCGTCACGGGCGCTCATCTGCGAGCGAACGAGCGACTCTGCGAACGGAGCCGTCCCAGTAATGCGGTGGGAGTACGCGCGATCCGCGCGGCCGCCGGTTGACGGCGCGGCGGAACCCAGTAAGAATTGAAGCAGACTGGTATCGGTTTCACTGAACGATCTCTGCACATGGCCTCCCGGACCTCCACCCCCACCATCCACGACGTCGCGCGCACCGCGGAGGTGTCTGCGGCGACGGTGTCGAGACACCTCCAGGGCGCCAACGTGCGGGCCGCCGACCGCGTCCGTCAGGCCATCGAGGACCTGGGCTTCCGGCCGCAGCCCGCCGCGCAGTCCCTGAAGTCGCGCATCACCCGCTCCGTCGCCGTCGTGGTTCCGGACATCACCGATCCGTACTTCGCCTCCGTCGTGAAGGGTGTCGAGTCGATCGCGCGCCATGACGGCTACAACATCTTCCTCTACAACTCTGAGGAGGACGGCGCGCGCGAGGCCGGGATCATCGCCGACCTCTACGGGCGCGTGGACGGGGTGATCCTCACGCCGGCCGACGAGTCGCCGTCCGCGGGCGCCCGGCTCGAGTCGGCGGGTATGCCGACAGTGCTGCTCGATCGCGAGTGCGGTGCACCCGAGCGCTTCGACGCGGTGCTGGTCGACAACGAGGGCGGCGCGGCGCAGGCGGCCCGCCACCTGCTCGAGCTCGGCCACACGGACATCGGGGTCATCTGCGGCCCGCTCGACACGACCCCGGGCCGGACCCGCCACGACGGCTTCCTCGCCGTCCTGAAGGAGCGGGGGGTCGAGCTCGCGGACGGACGGGTGCAGATCAGCGACTTCCGGGAGGAGGGCGGCTATCAGACGGCGCTGCGGATGCTCGCGCTCGAGACGCCCCCGACGGCCGTCTTCGTCTCCAACAACCTGATGTGCGCGGGGGTGCTGCGCGCGCTGCACGACATGCGCGTCTCCGTCCCGGAGGAGCTCTCGGTGATCGGCTTCGACGACCTGCACCTGGCGGAGCTGCTGAACCCCCCGCTCACCGTGATCGGACGCCCCACCGAGGAGCAGGGCGCCCTCGCCATGCGGCTCCTGCTCAACCTCCTCGGCGGCGGGGCGGCGCGCCCGCGGCGCATCGTCTTGGACACGCGCCTCGTCATCCGCGAGTCCTGTGCGCCGGCGTCGCCGGCCGCCCCCGGCAATCCCAACCCAAGGAGAACTCATGTCTGATCTGCTCATCGGACCGCCCGTGCTGGTCTCGATCGACCACCAGATGGCCGGTTACAACGAGCACTACGCGATCGCGCAGATGCCGGGATACGAGGGCCGCGTCGCCCGGGCGATCGAGCTCGTCGAAGCCGCGCGCGCCGCTTCGATCCCTGTGATCTTCGTGCAGGAGCGCCACGCGCGCACGCACGCCGACTTCGGGCGCGAGCTCGACGGAGACGAGGGGGTCCACTGCGTCGAGGACGACCCCGACACCGCCCTCGTCCCGGAGCTCACCCCGCAGCCCGACGAGTACTTCGTGCCCAAGCGCCGTTACTCGGCGTTCTTCGGCACGGACCTCGAGATCCTGCTCAAGGGGCTCAAGG
>JACCYI010000181.1 GCA_013696535.1 Solirubrobacterales bacterium | reverse complement strand
CCGCGCCCCTCGCCCGCTGCGCCGGCTCCACCGGGGCCATCCGCTTCCGGCGCCCCGCCGGCGATCAGCGGCCTCCCGGCAGCGCTCAGGCGCGCCGGCACGGCTCCGGCTCGCCCGGGCTCCCCGGGGGCGCGCATCCAGACCGCGGCGATCACGCGCAGGTAGTACGCGAGCGAGATGGCCGAACCGAGCACGATCGCCACGCCGAGCCACGCGTAGTCGTTGTCGACCACGGCCTGGATCAGGTTGATCTTGCCGAAGAAGCCGGCGGTCGCCGGGAAGCCGGCGAGGGAGAGCATCGCGATGGTCATGGGCCACGCGAGCCAGGGCCGGCTCGTACCCAGGCCGTGCATCGCGGACATGTCGTCCCCGAGGTCGGTCTCCCGCTCACGGATGACGATGACCGCGAACGCCGCGAGGTTCATCAACAGGTACGCAGCCAGGTAGAAGACGACGGCCTGGACGCCGAGCTGCGTCGAGACGACCACGCCCGCGAGCATGTAGCCCGCCTGCGCCACCGACGAATAGGCGAGCATCCGCTTGAGCGAGGATTGGCCGAGCGCCCCGACGTTCCCGACGACGATGGTGATCACCGCCAGCACCGCGAGGGCGGGAGCCCAGGTCGTGGCTGTTCCGATCAGGGCGACGTCGAAGAGGCGCAGGAACACGCCGAAGGCAGCAGCCTTGGTGGCCACGGCCATGAACGCCGTGACCGGGGTCGGGGCTCCCTCATAGACGTCGGGCGTCCACTGGTGAAACGGCGCCACGGAGGCCTTGAAGGCCAGCCCGGTCACGGTCAGCCCGATCCCGGTGAGGAAGAGGACGTCGTCCCCGACGTCTGAGACCCGCACCGCCGCGGCGATGCCCCCGAAGTCGGTCGAGCCGGTCGCGCCATAGAGGAAGGACAGCCCGTAGAGCAGCGTCGCCGAGCCGACCGAGCCGATGATCAGGTACTTCAAGCCGGACTCGAGCGACTTCTCCCGCCGCAGCTCGGTCGCGCACAGCACGTAGAGCGGGATGGAAAGGAGCTCGTAGCCGATGAAGACCGCCACGAGGTTCTGCGCGGCGACGAGCACCACCATGCCGAGCACGGTGGCCAGCAGGAGGCAATAGAACTCGCCGTGGCCGGCCTCCCGTGGCGCGACGCCGCGCCACGCCAGGAGCACCGTGGCGATCGCTCCGGTGACGAAGAGGAGGGTGAGGGCAAGCGTGAGGTCATCCATGCGCAGCGACGCCGAGATCACCGATGTGTTCTGGCCCCAGCGCCAGATCGCGAGCCCGGCAGTGACTCCGAGCGTCACGACCGTGAGCCCCGGGACGAGTTGTGTCCGGGCGAAGCGGGAGCGCAGGAGCCCGAGCAGCAGCACCACGCAGGCGCCCGAGAGTAGGGCGATGAACGGCGAGATCGCCGCGAAGTCGATGGTGGGCGCCTTGGGGGTCACGGCGTGGCCTCCGACGGAACCACCGGGGCGTCGAGCGCGGACGCCGAGGTCGCCGGGTTCGCCTTGCCCTCGGACACCGCCTGGGCACTGCGCACTGCGGCCTTCACCCCACCCTCACCGTCGCTCAACGCCGCCTGAGGGTAGAGGCCGAAGGCCAGGATCAGGAGCACCACGGGCACGAGCACCAGGCCGTCGCGCACGGACAGGTCGCTTGAGGCGACCCGAGTCCCGGTCCGGTTGTGCATGGTGCGGATATAGGCACGCAGCATGTAGACCGAAGCGAGCGCCACGCCGCTGAAAGCGATGATGGCGATCACGAGCTTCGTCTGGAAGAGCCCGAGGAGGATGAGGAACTCGCCCGTGAAGTTGGCGGAACCCGGGATCGCCAGCGTGGCCAGCGCTACGACCAGGAACAGCGACGCCAGCACAGGCCCCCGGAACGCGAGGCCGCCCATGTCGCGGATCGACTCAGAGCCGGCAGATCGCTCGGCCAGCAGCGCGACGATGAAGAACAACGGCGCCACCACGAGCCCGTGGTTGACCATCTGCAGGACGGCCCCCTGTCCGCCCTCGGGGCGCAGCGCGAAGATGCCGAGCAGGATGAACCCGAGCTGGGCGATCGACGAGTAGCCGAGGATCAACCGCACCTCGGTGGTCGTGAAGGCCATCGCCGACCCGTAGATGATCGAGGCGAGCCCGACGATCAACAGGACGGTCTGGAAGTCCACGGAGGCTTCGGGGAAGATCGGCAGCACGATCCGCAGGAAGCCGTAGGCAGCCACCTTGGAGAGCACGGCGGAGAAGACGGCCAGCACCGGCAGCGGCATGTTGCGGTACGCGTCCGGCATCCAGCCGTGGAAGGGGAAGGCCGGCATCTTGATCAGGAAGGCCAGCGCGAAGGCGACGAAGAGCCAGCGCTGCGTGTTCTCCGGCAACGATGTTCGCGCGAGGTCGGACATCACGAAGGTCAGCCCGCTTCCGGACTTCGCTCCCGCGAGTACGCCGGTGGCCACGGCGGCGGCCAGCATGAGCAGCGAGCCGACCAGCGTGTAGATGACCATCTTGATGGTGGCTCCCACCCGGTCCGGGCCGCCCCACTGGCCGACGAGGAAGTAGAACGGGACGAGCATCAGGTCGAAGAACAGGACGAAGAGCAGAAGGTCCTGTGCCAGGAAGGCCCCGAGTACCGCGGTTTCCGCGAGCCCCAGATGGAAGGCGAACAGACGCGGGCGTTCTGGCGGTCGCAGCGCGACCCACACGGCGGAGAAGGCCCAGAGCAGCGTGGTGAGCGCGACGAGCCAGAGGTTGAGCCCGTCGATGCCGAGCTTGTAGCGCACGCCGAGGTCGGGAATCCATTCCGCGTTGGTTACGTACTGCAGCGAGCCGGAGCGCCCGGCGTCGAAGTCGATCAGCAGCAGCACCGCATAGCCCAGTGGAATCAGGGCGCCGATCAGCGCGAGCACGGGAGCGACCCGCCTCGGTGCCAGCGCGCCCAGCGCCGCGAACGCCACGGGCCAAAACAGCAGGATGGAGAGGTGGACGGTGAGCTGAGAGCCACTCATGCGGCGGCCACCAGGAAGTAAGCTCCGAGGCCGACCAGGCCGACGAGCAGGAGGGCGGCGTAGTAGCGCAGGAAGCCCGACTGGGCGGCTCGAACGGCGCTCGAGCCCGCCCGGACGGAGGCCGTGGTCCCGCCGACGAAGACCCCGTTGATGACGAGCCGTTCGAAGGTCCCGCGGGCGAAGCGCCCGAAGAAGGCGAACGGGCGCACGATCACCCCGTCGATGAGCTCGTCGAAGAACCACTTGCGGTACAGGAAGCCGTGCAGCCCGCGCAGGCGTTGCTGTATGCGTCCCGGGGCCTCGGGATCGCGCACCCAGAGGGCGTAGGCGATGGCGATGCCGAGCAGCCCGAGCGCGGCGCCGAGGAGGAGGCCACCATACGTGAGGGTGTCGGACGGATTGAGCTCCTCGTAGTAGATCGAGTCGGCGAAGGTGGGCTCGAGGAAGGTGTCCAGGATGTGGGTCACGCCCGGGATCTGAAGGAAGCCGCCGAAGATCGCGCCGATCGCGAGCACGCCCATGGCGACCTTCATGCTGCCCTCGTGCTCGGCGATGTGGTGCTCGGGCCCTGGGAAGCCCACGTCGGTGTCCTCCTCCTCGCCCGTGGCGGGATTGGTGTGGATCTCGGCGTGGTGCAGATGGCCGCCTTCGAGCTCTCGTGCCTCGGGCGAGGGCTCGCCGAGGAAGGCACGAAAGATCATCCGGAACGTATAGACCGCGGTCAGCAGCGCTCCGAGGTAGCCGAATACGGCCAGGATGACGTGCCAGTCCTCACGCGCGGCGACGTAGGTGAGGATCTCGTCCTTGGAGAAGAAGCCCGAGAACGGCGGCACTCCGGCGAGCGCGAGGCCGCCGATCACGAAGCAGCCGAAGGTGAACGGCATGGCGCGGCGGAAGCCGGACATGCGGTCGAGGTCCTGGCTGCCGGCCATCGCACCGATCACCGAGCCGGCCGCCATGAACAGCAGCGCCTTGAAGAAGGCATGCGTCATCAGGTGAAACAGGCCGGCGGCGTAGGCGCCCGCCGACACGCCCATGATCATGTAGCCGATCTGGGACATGGTCGAGTACGCGATGACCCGCTTGAGGTCGGTCTGCACCACGGCGATCGTCGCGGCGATCACGAGCGTCGCGCACCCGACGATCGCCCCGACGTCGGCGGCGGCGGGCGCGCGCTCGAAGAGCGGGTGCATGCGGGCGATCAGGGAGACACCCGCGGTGACCATGGTCGCCGCGTGAATGAGCGCCGAGACCGGCGTCGGGCCTTCCATGGCGTCGGGGAGCCAGGTGTGCAGCGGAACCTGGGCCGACTTCGCGAAGGCGCCCACCAGGAGGCCGATGCAGCCGGCGACGAGATCGCCGTCGTTGCGGGGGAAGGCGTCCCCGACCGCGCCGAAGGTGCTGAGGAAGTCGAGTGAGCCCGTTCCCCGAAAGATGAAGTACGTCCCGATGACCAGGCCGACGTCGCCGACGACGTTGATCACGAAGGCCTTGATCCCCGCGCCCGTCGCGGTGGTGCGCCGGTACCAGAAGGAGATGAGCATGTAGGACGCCGCGCCGACGAACGCCCAGCCCACGATCAGCAGGAGGAAGTTCCCGGCCAGGACCAGCAGCAGCATGGAGAACACGAAGAAGTTCAGGAAGGCGAAGAACCGCGTGTACCCGCGGTCCGAGCCCATGTACGAGACCGAGTAGAGGTGGATGAGCGTGGAGACGCCCGTCACCACCAGGATCATCAGGACGGAGAGCGGATCGACCAGCAGCGACAGCTGGGCGTCGACGCCGACCGTGTTGGCGTAGTCCCACGCCACGGCGCGCACCTGACGCTGCTCCGCGCCGAGCCCCTGGAGGTTGACCAGAGTGGCCACGGCCGACGCGAAGGACGCGGCGATGGCGAGCGTTCCGACCCAGCCCGGCGCCTTGCCGGGCACCACGCGCCCCAGCAGCGCGATCACGAGCGTTCCAGCGAGCGGAAACAGCAGGACCATCCAGGCGCAGGTCTTGACGGCGTCCATCAGCCCTGAAGCTCCCGGAGCTCGTCGACGTCGATGGGCAGTTTGCGCCGGTAGAGCGCGACGATCAGCCCGAGCCCGACCGCGACCTCGCAGGCCGCGACCACCATGACGATGATCGCGAAGATCTGCCCGTCCTGGTTGCCGTTGGCGCGGGCGAAGGCCACGAGCGACAGGTTGGCCGCGTTGAGCATGAGCTCGATGCAGAGCAGGATCACCAACGGGTTACGGCGTACGAGGACGCCGCCCGCACCGATGGAGAAGACGATGGCCGACACGACCAGGTACCAGGAGATGCTCACCGGTTCGGCGGCCCCGCCGCCTCCGCCAGGGAGCCGCGCTCCTTCTCGTCCGACAGCGTCCCGCCGTCGCTCGAGCGCAGCAGGTCGGCCACGGAGATCTCGCGCGGATCCTCGAGCCCGGAGCGCCGTCGCGCGAGGATGACCGCTCCGACTGCCGCGATCAGCAGCAGGAAGGATGCCGCCTCGAACGCGAGCAGGAACTTGGTCAGCAACAGTTGCCCGATCTGCTCGGGAGTGCCGAACCCCACGAAGAAGCCGGTGCCCTCCGTATCGATCGAGGAGAGGCCGGAGCCGAGGATGGCGATGCAGAACTCGACGAGCAGGACGACGGCGAAGAGCACGGAAGTCCCTCGCAGATTCGTCCCGGAGCCACTCAGCGGCTGGTCGATGCCGCCGACGTATGCGACCACGAACAAGTAGAGGACCATGACCGCGCCCGCGTACACGACCACCTGAGCGGCGGCGACGAACTCGGCTCGCAGAAGGAGGAACAGCGCTGCCAGCGAGATGAGGTGCACGACGAGGGCGAGCACCGCGTAGAACGCGTTTCGCAGCAGAACGGTGCCGAGGGCACCGGCGATCACGCCCGCAGCGGCGAGGAAGAAGAAGAGCTCGGCCATTCGCGACGCAATCCTAGGACGCGCGCCCACGCAACGCGGTACGCCTTCGCCCGGAGATCGATCCCCTGGCGCCGGAGCGCACCGCCGCGGACTCGCTCAGTCGCCCACCGTCCGCAGCGGCGCACGCTCGAACGGCTCCGCGAGCAGCATCTCCTTGGTGAAGATGAGGTCGGAGCGGTTGTAGTCCGACATCTCGTAATCGTGGCCCATGGTGATCGCGTCGAACGGGCACGCCACCTCGCAGTAGCCGCAGAAGATGCAGCGCGAGAGGTTGATCTCATAGACGGCCGCGTAACGCTCACCGGCGGAGACGCGGTTCTGCGGCGTGTTCTCCGCAGCGACGACCCGGATGCAGTCCGCCGGGCACGCCGCCGCACACAGCGAGCAGCCGACGCACTTCTCGAGGCCCGTGTCCTCGAAGCGGTGAAGCTTGTGGCGACCGCGGAAACGCGGGAAGACCGGCGTCTTCTCCTCCGGGTATTGAATGGTCTTCGGGCCCTCCACCAGGCGGGCAAAGGTCGTCTTGAGTCCACGCAAGGTCTCGCCGAAGGCTCGGTAGGCGCCTCCCGCCCCGCCCGGCTGCGGGCCACGTTGGACCATGATGACGTCGTCGGCGGGGTTGTAGAAGTTATCGCTCATCAGTTCACGGCCACCACGACGATTGCGGTTACGAGGGCATTGAGGGTCGCCAGCGGCAGGAGCACCTTCCAGCCGAATGACATCAGCTGGTCATAGCGCAGCCGGGGCAGCGTGCCGCGGATCCAGATGAAGAAGAACAGGAAGAAGCTCATCTTCGCGATGACCACGATCGGGTCCACCCAGGTCGGAGGATCGATTCCGAAGGGCAACTGCCAGCCGCCGAGGAAGAACGTCACGGTCAAGCCCGAGACGACCACCATGTTGAGGTACTCCGCTGCGAAGAACGCGGCGAAGCGCCCGCCGCCGTACTCGGTGTTGAAGCCGCCGACGAGCTCGGCGTCGGCTTCTGAGAGGTCGAAGGGCGCGCGATTGGTCTCCGCGAAGGACGACACGAGGAAGATCAGGAAGCCGACGAACTGCGGGACGATGTACCACATCCCCGCCTGTGCCTCGACGATCTCGGTCAGCGA
>JACCYI010000160.1 GCA_013696535.1 Solirubrobacterales bacterium | reverse complement strand
ATGTACGCGGCGGTCAACGGCGTCCTCGCTGCGCCGTACGCGGTGAGCAAGGCGGCCGTCGAGGCGCTGGGCCGGGCGCTGCGCGTCGAGCTGGCCCAGCACGGCGCCTCGGCGACCGTGGCCTACTTCGGCTTCATCGACACCGTGATGGTGCAGCAGGCGATCGACGCCGACCCGCTCGTCGACGCCTTCAAGGACCGCCTGCCGCTGCCGCTGCGCAAGCGCCTGCAACCTCGGTCGGCCGGCGAGGCGATCGTGCGCGGCATCGAGAAGCGCAGCCCGCAAGTGATCCAGCCGCGCCGCTGGACGGCCATGTCGCTGCTGCGCGGACCGTTCGCCCTGCTCAGCGACGCTGCGATGATCCGGGACGCCAAGGTCCAGGAGATCGCGCGCGGGCTAGACGCCCGGGGCGGGGAGGAGCAGCCCCTCACCGCCACCAAGCGGTAGCCGCCGGCTGCGCGCAAGAGCCGTTGCAGGGGCTCGGATCGCCTCCGGGAGTCCCTAGGTTCGCTTGTCGATGGCCATCGCCGAACGACATGCCCGCGCCCGCAACCGCGCCGCCGCGCCCGCCGACCGAGTGCCTTCGGTGGTGGAGTTCCGCGACGTCTCGAAGACCTACCCGTCGGGCGATCTCGGCCTGGAGCAGGTCACGTTCTCGATCGAACGCGGGGAGTTCGTCTTCCTGGTGGGCCAGACCGGCTCGGGGAAGTCGACGATCATGCGCCTGCTGATCAAGGAGCACGAGCCGACCGAGGGCAAGATCGTCGTCGCGGGCAAGGAGCTCTCCCGGCTGGAGGGCAACGCGGTCGCGCACTACCGCCGCAACCTCGGCGTGGTCTTCCAGGACTTCAAGCTGCTGCCCAACCGGACGGTCTACGAGAACGTCGCCTACGCGCTGCAGGTCACGGGCCACAAGCGCAAGGAGATCCGCGCCAAGGTGCCGGACATCCTGCGCCTCACGGGCCTGTCGCTGAAGCTGCACTCCTACCCCGACCAGCTCTCGGGTGGCGAGCAGCAGCGCGTCGCGGTGGCGCGCGCCTTCGTCAACCACCCGCCGCTCCTGCTGGCCGACGAGCCGACGGGCAACCTGGACCCCGAGACGTCGATCGGGATCATGCAGCTGCTCTACCGGATCAACCGCACGGGGACCACGGTGATCGTCGCCACGCACGACGACGTCATGGTGGATCGCATGCGCCGGCGCGTGATCGAGGTCCACCGGGGCCAGGTGATCCGCGACGAGCATGGCGGCGGGTACTCCCCGCGGGATGAGAGCACCGCGGAGTTCGGGCTGCTGATGCGAGGCGAGCCGTCGCCCGCGCCCCGTCGCCTCACGACGCCCGGCGACTACTTCGACGACGCGTTCACGGAGTAGTCATGGGCGTCGCGTTCTTCCTCAAGGAGGCCCTGGCCAGCGTCCGGCGCAATCCCGTCCCCAGCTTCGCGGCGATGGCCTCGATCCTCGTCACGGTGCTCGTGCTCGGAGTCTTCATCCCGATCACGCAGGCGACCACCGGCGCGGCGAACGAGATCCGCGACAAGGTGCTGGTCAACGTGTACCTCAAGACCGGAACCAAGGCGGCCGACGTGGCCCGGGTGCGCTCGCTGCTGACCTCGCAGACGAAGTACGTCGGCGAGGTCCAGTACGTCTCCAAGCAGCAGGCCTACCGCGAGCAGCGCAAGAACTACCCGGAGTACTACTCCGAGCTGCTGGGCTCCAACCCGCTGCCCGACACCTTCCGGGTGACTCCGGACAGCCCGGACAACGCGCTGAAGCTCCGCGACGCGCTCGCGCCCGTCACCGCGTCCGGCGCGCGCGCCACGATCGACCCGGCGATCGACTCCGTCAAGAACCGCAAGGACGACACGAGCCGCCTGCTCTCGATCACCAAGATCGTCAAGTACGCGATGGCGCTGCTGGCCGCGCTGCTCGTGCTCGCCTCGGTGCTGCTGATCTCCAACACGATCCGCCTGTCGCTCTTCGCCCGCCGCCGCGAGGTGGAGGTCATGAAGCTCGTCGGGGCAACGGACTGGTTCATCCGCTGGCCGTTCGTGATCGAGGGCATCGTGCTCGGGTCGCTCGGCGGCCTGATGGCCGTGCTCGTGCTCACCGTGGGCAAGCTCGCGTTCATCGATCCGCTCGTGTCGGACTTCGCCCTGCTGCGTGCGCCGCAGACGATGGAGTTCGGTGTGCTGGCCGCAGTGCTTCTGGGCGCAAGCGTCGCGGTCAGCGCACTGGGCTCCGGGCTGTCACTGCGC
>JACCYI010000140.1 GCA_013696535.1 Solirubrobacterales bacterium | reverse complement strand
AGGGCGAGCGACAGCGGCAGGAAGACGATGAAGGCCACGTACGCCGTCGACAGGACGTGCGTCGTGATCCCGGTGCCGAGCAGGGTGTGAAACAGCGCGGCCGGGTCGTTGCCGGCGAACAAGCCGCGATCGAGATCGGCCAGCTGAACGTCGAAGAGTTCGCCGGGCCTGAGCAGGGGCACGACGCTCTTGAGGTTGCGGTACGCCATGTAGCTCACGTAGAAGCTGATGAGAGCGCTGCCCACCGCGATCCCGCGCCCGAGGGTCCACCGCTCGCGGCGCACGCCCGCCATCGCCGCGCGCGATGGTCGACGGGTTCCCGAGCGGTGCCCGGCGCGGACGGCGATGTCGAGTCCCACGAGCAGCGCCATCGCGCATCCGACCAGCGCCAGGTACAGCGCGGCGACGTGATCTGGGTCCCGCAGCGTCACCCCGGCCGCGTCTGTCGCGACCAGTGCCGTGACGACCGTCACGATCGCGACCGCCGGGCCGGCGGCCAGCATGCGCCACCGGGGCGCTTCGAGCCGCGCCATCGTCTGCGTGGTCACGCCGGGGCGGGATCAGGCGCGGAAAGCCGCCGCGCGATGCCCAAGTCAAAGCCGGTGAGCGCACGGGCCATCGCGAGCGCCAAGAGGCCGACGACGACCCCGCCGACGTCGTCGAGGACATAGTGCCAACCCAGGTAGATCGTGGCAGCGACCGTCAAGCCGAGCAGGACCCAGGCGCCGATCTTCACGCGCCGTCCAAGCCCGAGCAGATGGGCGGCCACCGCGGCGGTGAAGAAGATCGAGACGTGCAGCGACGAGAAGGCCGCGATGCTCTGCGCCGAGCCGGCGGCCGGATCGCGGAGGAACTCGAGCCGTTGGTCGAGCAGGATGTTCTGCAATTGGGTGACCCCGGTGGCTGGCAGATTCGCGAAGTCCCCCGGCTCGGCGTAGATCGGGCCCAACGATGGCAACAGGAAGTAGCTCGCCGCCCCGAGCACCCAGTTGAGCGATTGGGCGGTCGCGTAGAACAGGCCTGCCTGCAGGTTCGGGGAGAAGACCAGGGCGAGAGCGAGGGTTCCCGGGATGAAGAGAAAGAACAGCATGTATACGGCGGAGAGGATGTAGGTCGGGAGCCCGGTACCCAAGAGGGTGTGCATGAGAGCCGCGGGATCATTGCCCCAGAACAGCGCGCGATCAAGTTCTGCCAGCTGGCGGTCAAAGAGCTCGCCAGGCCTCAGCAGTGGAACAACGCTCTTGAGATTGCGGTACGCGAGGTAAGTCACGTAGAAGCTGACCAGCGCGGTGCCGACGGCAACGCCTCGCGCGAGGGTCCAGCGCTCGCGCCGGACCTTCTGAATCGCCGCTCGCGACGGTCGGACGCTGCCTGACCGGCGACCGGCTCGGAACAGGACATCGAGCCAGACGAGCACCGCGACGACACAGCCGGCCAGCATCAGCCGCCGGCCGGCGACGTGGTCAGGATCGCGGAGCGGAACGCCGGCCGCGTCCGTCATGAGCAGGGCCGTCAGGATCGAGACCAGGGCCACCACCGGACCCGCGACCAGCATCCGCCGCCGAGGTGATCCGGGGGAAGCCTGGGCCGCGCGAGCCGTCACGCCGCGGTCTTGCGTTGCGAGGACAGAAGGACTCGTGTCTATGTCTGAGGGTTGGGTGATCATGAATGCGCGACACATTGCCCCGCACTGCGTGGCAAAGCTCAGGACGGTGGTCGGATGAGAGGCGGTCCTGTAGTTGTTGTGCAGGTGTTATCACGCCTGGCGGCTCCCACAAGGGATCGCGAGTGAGCGACAATGGTTCGTAACGTCGCGGGACAACACCGGGCCGGTACGGTCCATCTTCGTGACCGAGCCCGTGCGCCACCCGCTGTTCGCACGCTTCTACGCGTGGTTGGCACCTTTGGAGGACATGGCGGGCGTGGCCGAGCACCGGCGTGATCTGGTGTCCGGTTTGCGGGGGGAAGTGCTCGAGCTCGGCGTGGGCACCGGCCTGAGCTTTCGCCACTATCCGCCTGAAGTCGAGCGACTCAGAGCCGTGGAGCCTGAACCGACGATGCGCTCGAAGGCGATCAAGACGGCCCGGGAGGTCGC
>JACCYI010000206.1 GCA_013696535.1 Solirubrobacterales bacterium | reverse complement strand
ATCCGAGCTCGTGGAGCGACACGTAGGCCCGCACCATCGCCTCGTCGATCCAGCCGCCGCTGCGAGCAGGATCTGCGCAGGCCCGGATGACCAGGTCGAACGCCGTGTTCACGCGGATCTCGAAGCGCCGGAGCGAGCGCCGCAGCGAGCTCGTGACCCTGAGGCGGTCGAGTGGCAGGATCGCCCGCGGGTCCGGCGACCACCAGGCCATGTCGTGTAGACCGTGCAACGGCATCGGGAAGAGCCCGGCGCGGTAAGCGGCCAGCAGGGTCCCGGGCTCGAGGTCGGCTCCCAGGCCGACGAAGCCGTCTTCGGACGCAACCTGCGGGCGAGGCAGCTGCCAGATGGTGGCGGGTGGTTCTGAGGGCATGGGGTGCCATCATCGTCGCCATGGCCGGTTCTGCTCGCAAGGCGTCGCAGGCGGCGACCGAGGTCACGAGCCTCGAGGAGGCCCGCGCCGCCGCCGACGTCCCCGCCGAGGCCCCGTCCGAGACCGGCCGCAGTGCGCCCGATCCGCTGATCGGCGATCTCCGGCGCGCCGGGCTGCTTCCGCTCCTCGTGTTGCATCTCGTGGGGGAATCGCCCACCTACGGCAACCAGCTGATGGATCGCATCGCGGAGCTCACCCGAGGCGCCCTGGCGGTCAACCCGAACACGATGTACCCACTCCTGCGCTCGTTGGAGGCACGTGGTCTGATACGCGGAGAGTGGGAGCACCCGGAGCGCCGGTCGCGCCGCTTCTACCGGTGCACTCCGGAGGGCCGCCTCGAGCGCGCCAACCTCGCCGCCGAGCTCGGCCCGCGACTCGACCGCATCGCCGCATCGATCGAGTCCATCCGCTCTGAGCTCGGCTGATCTCCAGCGGGGGTCTCACGGCTTCGGTCGTCGTCGAGGGGTCGCCTACCATTCGCCGTCGTTCACTCGAGAAGGGACCACGTAGACGATGTTCGTGTTCAAAGCCGCGGTGGTCGGCGCGGGCGTGATGGGCGGAGAGATCGCGCAGGTGATCGCGGCCGCCGGCGTACCCGTGGTTCTCAAGGATGTCGATACGCGCTTCGTCGACGCCGGCCTCGAGAAGGCTCGCGAGGTCACCGAAGGGCAGCTGTCCAAGCTCGTCAAGAAGGAGAAGCTCACCCGTGAGCAGGCAGACGCGCAGCGCGAAGGCGTGCTGGGCCTGATCACCCCCACCACCGGCTACGACGAGTTCGGCGACGTCGACTTCGTGATCGAGGCGGTGCCGGAGCAGATGAAGATCAAGCACGCCGTCTTCGCGGAACTCGACGCGGTCACGCCGGGTCACGCGATCCTGGCGTCCAACACCTCAGGGCTTTCGATCACCGAGATCGGCGACGCGGTGAACCGACCCGACAAGGTGGTCGGCTTTCACTTCTTCTGGCCGGCCTCATACATGCGCCTGATCGAGATCGTCGAGGGCGACGAGACCTCGTCGGAAACGGCTCAGGCGGCCGCGAACTTCGCCCAGGCCATCCGGAAGATGCCGGTGCGCTGCGCTGAAGCCCCGGGTTTCGTGGTCAATCGGATCCTCGCGTCGGCCGCCTCGGAGGTCTGGCGCTATCAGGACGAGACCGGCACTTCGATCGAGGCCATCGACGAGGCGCTCACCTCTTCGGGCCTCGTCCCCATGGGCCCGTTCCGCCTCGCGGACATGTCCGGCCTCGACACGGCACTCAAGGTGGCGCGCGATATGCGGGACGCCTACGGCGACCGCTTCTACGTCCATCGCGGCATGGAAGAGCTCGTCGCGCAGGGCGACCTGGGCGCCAAGAGTGGGAAGGGCTTCTATGAGCACGCCTGACGCCGAACGCCCGGCGGTCGACGAGAAGCTGGCCGACCGCTTCCTGCTCAAGGCCTTCGTCGAGGCGTGCCTGGTGCTCGAAGAGGGGGTCGCGGGCGTTCGCGACATCGACCTGGGGATGATGATGGGCACCGGCATGGTCCCCGGCCCGTTCGCTCGAGCTGACTTCCGCGGGCTCGACGGGGTCCTGGCCGCACTCGAACGCGCGTCGGAGGAGTGGGGCGCGGCGTTTGAGCCTCCACTCGTATTGCGGCGGCTGGTCGCGCAGGGCAGGCTCGGACCGGCCAGCGGTCAGGGCTTCTATCCCTATCCGCAGCCCGACGCGGGCTATGAGACCGCCCCGGTCAAGCTCGACACCCGCGGAGAGGTGGCCATCGTCTGGCTCGACAACCCGCCGGCCAATTCCATCTCGCCGGCGGTCATCGAGGGTCTGCAGGCGGTGTGGGACGTCGTTCGATCCGACTCGTCACTGAGGGTCATGGTCATCGCCTCGCCGAACCCGGCTCTCTTCTGTGCCGGGGCGGACATCAAGGCCTTCACCCGCATGGACGAGGCCGGCGGCCGCGCGCTGCTTGACTCGGGTCACGATCTGCTGCGCTCCTTCGAGCATTCCCGTACCGTCACCATCGCGGCGGTCAACGGGCTGGCGCTCGGGGGTGGCTGTGAGCTCGCGATGGGTTGCGACTTTCGCCTGGCGGCTTTCTCGGCCTCTTTCGGGCAGCCTGAGATCAACCTCGGGATCATCCCCGGCTTCGGCGGCACACAGCGGCTTCCGCGGCTCGTGGGGCCGACGAAGGCGCTCGAGATGAATCTGACCGGAGAGTCGATCTCCGCCGAGGACGCCTACGAACACGGGCTGGTGCACCGCGTGGTCGCCGATCACGAGCTGTTCGACACGGCGCTGGCCTGGGCACGGAAGCTGTCGAGGCAGGCGCCGATCGCCGTCGAGCAGATTAAGTCCGTGTCTCACCGAGGGGATCTGGACGAGGGGATAGAAGCGGAGAAGCTCGGCTTCGCCGTCGCGTTCGGGTCCGAGGATGCCAAGGAGGGCATCGGGGCGTTCCTGGCCAAGCGGCCGCCGAAGTTCCACGGGAAATGACGTCTCGTCCTGCGATCACCGCTGCGCGGCGATCTCCCGCATGAGGTTTCGTCCTGCGATCACCGCTGCGCGGCGATCTCCGGACGACGTTAGTCGTCTTGCCGGGTTGATCGAATCGGCGAGGTCAATGGTGGCGCTCACCGGCGCCGGGATCTCCGTGCCGTCGGGCATTCCGGACTTCCGGTCGCCCGGCACCGGCGTGTGGGCGACGGTCGATCCAATGGAGGTGGCGCACATCGACGTCTTCCGGCGGGCGCCCGCGCGGTTCTGGGCCTTCTACGGCGACCGCTTCACCACGCTGCGCGAAAAGCTTCCCAACGCCGCCCACCAGGCGCTCGCCGAGCTCGAACGGCGCGGATTGCTCGACGCCGTGGTGACCCAGAACATCGACGGTCTCCACGCGGCCGCCGGGAGTCGCGAGCTCGTAGAGGTGCACGGTTCGATCGCCCACGCTTCGTGCCTGGAGTGCGGTGACCGCTTCGAGCTCGCCCAGGTCCGCACCCGACTCGAGGCCGACCCGGTCGGAGTTCCGCGCTGCGACTGCGGCGCTGCGCTCAAGCCCGACGTGGTGCTCTTCGGGGAGTACCTGCCCGAGGCGGCTCTCGCGCGTGCCACGGCGCTGGCGGCCGGAGCCGACCTGCTGCTGTGCGTGGGCTCCTCACTCGAGGTCCATCCCGTCGCAGATCTGCCGCGGATCACGTTGGAGGCCGGCGGCGAGGTGGCGCTCGTCACGATGGGCGCGACGCCGTATGACCGGTACGCGGCGGTCAAGCTCGGAGGTGACGTGGTCACCGAGCTCACAGGGGTCCTAGCGGCGCTCGGCCCAGTTGGCGAGGGGACTCGTCATCAGGTCTGACGAGGTCGGCGTCACGCGAGAGCGGGAGCGAGCTCGCGGCCGATCAGTTCAACGGCATCGAGATCTGAGTGCAGAAGGTGTTGCAGGTAGATGCGCTCGACGCCCGCCTTCTCATAGCTGCGCAGGCGCTCGGCAGCCTCCTCGACCGTGCCGGTTATCCACGTCTCCGGGTCGGGCTGTTGCCTTCTTGACTCCGCAAGCTGTCTGGTCCGGGCGTCCACGGAGGCCTGGTCAGGTCCGATCAACACGCCCGTCATGACCGAGAACGGGATGGCCTCCCGCCCGGCCTGATCACACGCCGCAACGATGTTCGCGCGAAGCTCGGTGATCTCCTCGAGCGTCGGCATCACCGTGTTGTACTCGTCAGCGAACCGGGCCGCCAAGCGTGCCGCGCGTGGGCCGGCTTTTCCGCCCATGATCAGCGGCGGGTGTGGGCGCTGGATGGGCTTGGGTCGCGCGTCGAGGTCCTCCAGGGTGTAGTGCTCCCCGTGAAAGCTGAACGGCTGGTCGCCCCAGTGTCCGTCGTGCACGATCTCGAGCTGCTCGGCCAGCACGTCCATCCGCTCGCGCATCGAGAAGAACGGAAAGCCGTAGGCCTTGTGCTCGGCCTCCGACCATCCAGTGCCCATCCCGAGTTCGACGCGCCCACCAGACACATGGTCGGCGGTCGTCACGACCTTCGCCAGCTCGGACGGGTGGCGGAAGCTGGCCGGCGAGACCATGGTCCCGAGCCGCAACTTCTGCGTTCTCGCGGCGAGGGCGTTGATGGTCGCCCAGGCGTCCAGCGCGCCACGCTTCCCTTCGCCCATGACGGACAGGTAGTGGTCCGAGCGAAAGAGCGCTTCGATGCCCCAGCGCTCGCAGGTGTCGGCCAGGGCGACCCAGTCATCCCAGGTCACGTCTTCCTGCCCCTCGATCATCAGCGCGACTCTCATGGCCCAGCTCATACCACGCCCGGTCGACGTCGCCGGCTACGCGCTGGGCACCCTCGACCAGGCCGAGCAGACGGCGTTCGAACGTCACTTCGCCGATTGCGAGAGCTGCCCGTCAGAGCTTGCCGAGCTCGCGCCCGCCATCCGTCTGCTTCATCAGGCCGTTCGTGCGGAGACCCCGCCCACGGACCTGCGGGAAGGGACGCTCGCCGCCATCGAGCGTGACGCGGCGAAGCCGGCGGAGCGGGCCACTTCCCCTGCCATTCGGCCGCCACGCCGCCGGCGAGCCTGGTTCCCCCGCCTCGCGGTCACGGGTTTCGCGGTGCTCGCTGTCGCCGCCGCCGGGCTCGTCGGACTCCGCGTCGGCGAGCAGCGCCAGCCCGGCACCGTCGAAGTCGACACCCGGTTGGCTTCTCCGCGAGACGGGGCAACGGCCGCCACCGTTCGGGTCACCGAGACCCAGATCGGGCGGATCGTCGCGATGAAGAGCGACTCGCTGCCCGGGCTCGACAACGAGCGGGAGTTCTACGAGCTGTGGTTCGTCGGCCCCGGGGATTCGGCGCGCGATCCGAATCGCGTCTCCGCGGGCACCTTCCACCCCGACCCGCAGGGCCGCACCGCCGTGCGCCTCGCCGCCGCTGCCGTTCCGCGCAACTACCCGGTGCTCAGCGCCACCCGCGAGCCGCGCAACGGCGACCCCCGGGCGACCGGGCCAGAGGTCCTGCGTTCGCGCCCCCGCCGGCTAGGTGCGACGCCGGCTCAAGCGGTCTGAGAC
>JACCYI010000029.1 GCA_013696535.1 Solirubrobacterales bacterium | reverse complement strand
ACGCACGTCCTGTCGACGGCGTACGTGGCCTTCATCGTCTTCCTGCCGCTGTCGCTCGCGCTGGCCCTGGTCTTCGCCCGGGATGTCCGGGCCGGTCTCTTCTACGCGACCGCCCTCTCGAGCAACTGGGTCCTGGGGGCCGGCAGCTACTTCCTGCTCCCGTCAATGGGCCCGATCTACGCGGACCCTGGCGCCTTCGCCGCACTGCCCACCTCGGAGGTCACCCACCTCCAGGCGGTCCTGCTCGACCAGAGGCTCGACTTCCTTGCGGATCCGGCGTCGAGCACCCCGCAAGCCATCGCCGCCTTTGCCTCGCTGCACATCTCGATGAGCCTGACCGCCGCGGTGGCGGCGCATCTCCTCGGGCTCGGCAAGCGCATGAAGGTCGCGTTGTGGATCTGGTTCGGACTGACCGTCGCCTCGACCGTCTATCTCGGGTGGCACTACGTCCTCGACGACCTCGGGGGACTCCTCATTGCCGCGTTGGCGCTCGCTTTGGCTCGGGCCCTCACCGGCATCAATCTGCACGCCGCGCGGCGGATGAGGCGGATCTCCCACTCGACCGAGAGCCCCGCACGAAACGGTCCTACTGGCCCGCTCCTCCCCGACGCCGGAGGCTTCCGAGCGCGGGAGCGCGACGCGGTCGAGCAGTAGTGTCATGAAGGCGCAGTTCTAGCCCGGGCCGTAGTCGCCCAACGGTTCGCAAGGTATGAAGCCTCCGTTGCATGGATTCCCGGGTCGGCGTGGCGGTGCCGGGATACGCCACGCGTCACGAACTTCCGTCGGCCACGATGAGCTCGATGCTGAAGTTCGCGCAAAGCTGCTCGACCGCCGGCGTCGTCTTGTCCAGGACGACGACGTCGAGCACCTCCAGCCCGGCAATGCGGGCGAAATCGGTGATTCCGACCTTCGCGTGATCGACGGGAACAACGACCCGCCGTGCGCGCCCGATCGCCTGCGACTTGACCTCTGACTCCGCGATGCTGCCGACGCTGATGCCGTGCTCGGAGAAGCCGCTCACTCCGAGAAACGCCACTCCAAAGGTGAAGCGCTGCAGATTCTCGACGGCCAGTGGCCCGACGACCGCTCCGTCCACCGGTCGAACCTGCCCGCCGAGCAGTGTGCATTCGATGCCCGGAACGTCGGCCAAGGCACCGGCCACCCCGAGGCTGCTCGTCAGGGTCGACAGACACGGCCGCTGCGAATCGGCCGCCAGGGCTGTGGCGATCGTGTTGACGGTCGTGCCGCTGTCGAGAAAGACCGAGTCGCCATCCTGAAGGAGGCCGAGGCACGCTCGGGCGATGGCCTCTTTCGCCGGGCGGTTGGTCGTTTCGCGCCCGGCCAGGTCGCGTTGCACCGCCGGCTGCAGAGCCAGGGCCCCGCCGTGCGTGCGCTTGATCAACCCGCGCTCTTGAAGAGCGCTCAGGTCCTTGCGGATCGTCGGTTCTGTCACGCCGAGAAGACGGGCAAGCTCGCCGATCCGTGCCCGCCCTCGCATCGAGACCAGGTCCGCGATGCGTGTCTGACGCTCGTCAGCAAACGCCGTAGTAGCTCTGCCGGAGTCGCCGGGCATCACTCCAAGCAGCGTATCAACGTTTTTCGAATCGGTGTGCCTCGTTGCTTTCTCACGCGAGTAGTGTCAACATAAGACTCCGATCCGAAACCAAACGCGCCGAGACATAGGAATCCTGACTAGTGGCGGTGACGCTCCAGGCATGAACGCGGTGATCGCCGGAGCCCGCGAGCGGGCTGCGCGCGATGGCGCGCGTGCCATCGGCGTGCGGGGTGGGTTCGCCGGGCTGGCCGAGTGCCGGGCGATGGTGATCGACGAGCCCGAGGCACTGGCCCATCTGTACGAGCCGGGCACCTGGCTCGGCACGAGCCGGTGGCCGGAGCTGCGCTTCGCGCGCGGCCGCGACGCGTGCCTTCGTTCGCTCGATCGGCTGGAGTTGGAGGGCCTGCTCGTAATCGGAGGCGAGGGCTCCTCTCACGGCGCGCGGGCGCTGGCACGAGCGCTTCCGACGGCGTTTGTCCCGGCCACCATCGACCGGGACGTGGAGGGGACGCAGACGACCGTCGGATCGGACTCAGCCATCGCCTACGCATGCGACGTCATCGACCGCCTGTGCGTCACAGGACGCTCGCTGCCAGGTCGAGCGTTCGTCGTTCAGACGCTCGGGGCGCCTACGGGCCACCTGGCCGAGTCGGTGGCCGCCGCCGCCGGCATTGCGGATGTGCTCGTCCCCGAGCGTCCGTATGACCTCGACGCCATCGCCGGGCGGCTGGCCGAGCGGGCGCCGAGCGGCGGCGCCATCGTCGTGATCTCTGAAGCCGTGGGCGACGCCGTGGCCATCGGGCAGGCGCTCGCCACGCGCTCGGGGCTGCGCGTGCACCCGACGATCCTCGGCCACGCCCAGCGTGCTGCCACGCCTTCGGCCTTCGACTCCGACCTGGGCCAGGCGGCGGGACGCGCCGCGCTCGAGGCGCTGGTTCGCGCGGAGTCGTCGTTCGTCGCGCTCGGTACCGACGGCACGGTATCTCCCGAACCCCTCCGCGGCATCCGCCGCCCCTATGTCGTCAATTGATCAAGGAGCTGCGCCGTGAAGCACGGCCATGACACCCCGTTGTACATCCTGGCGCTCGACCATCGCACGTCGTTCCGGACCAAGCTGTTCGGAATCGATCGTGCCGCCACCCCGGATGAGCTTGAGCGCATGATCGAAGCCAAGCGCATCATCCTCGACGGCCTTCTGGTCGCCGCCGAGTCGGCCACGCCGGGCACCGTGGGCGCGCTCACCGACGAGGAGTATGGCGCCGCTGCCGCCCGCGCCGCGAAGGCCCGCGGCCTGCCGCTGGCCATGTGCGTCGAGCGCAGCTCACGCGCGGAGTTCGAGCTCGAGCACGGCGACGACTTCGCTCGCCACATCGAGGCGTTCGACCCAGACTTCGTCAAGGTGCTCACCCGCTACAACCCTGGCGGCGATCGAGAGCTCAATCGGCGCCAAGCCGAGAAGCTGGCCCGGCTGTCGGACTGGCTCGAGCCGCGGCGTACCAAGTACCTCTTCGAGGTCCTGGTCCCGGCCGAGCCCGCACAGCTCGCGCAGCTCGACCGTGACCCCGACCGTTACGCCCGCGAGCTCCGGCCCGAGCTGACCGTCACCGCGATCGACGAGCTGCACGCTGCGGGCGTCGAGCCCGACGTCTGGAAGGTCGAAGGGTTCGACAGCACACGGGACTGCCGCCGCGTGGCCGAGGCCGCCCGCGCCGACGGACGCGACGGCGTCGCCTGCGTGGTGCTGGGTGCCGGCGCCGACGAGGCGACGGTGGCGCATTGGCTCCGCCAGGCCGCGTCCGTCGACGGCTTCATCGGCTTTGCCATCGGTCGCACGATCTTTTGGGACGCGCTGAAGGGCTGGCTTGGCGGCCGGGCTGATCGCGAGACCACCGTGGAGGCGATCGCGGGCAACTACCGCCAGACGATCGAGCTCTACGAGTCCGCCGCGACCCCGGTATAAGGCGAGCATGACCGCTCCGGAAACCGCACAGTCCGTCACCGCCCCAAGCACCGCCGAGCGGCGCGCGCTGCAGCAGATCACGACATCGGCCGGACGCTTCGCCGTCATCGCCGCCGATCACGGGCAGCCCCTGGTGGACATGCTGGACGGCATGGGGCTCTCGAGCGCGCCCAAGGCGCAGCGGGCCTTCAAGGCCGCTCTGGTCGAGACGGTCGGGCGGGAGGCCAGCGCGGTACTCCTCGATCCCGACGTGTCGCTGCCCGCCATCATCGACGACGGTCGCCTTCCGCGCGACGTCGGGTTGCTCGTGCGGATCGAGGCGGATGGCCATGACACGTGGGACGGCCTGCGCCAGTCGCAGCTCATCCCAGGCCTGGGCGCCGCCGGTGCGCGCGCCCTCGGAGCCACGGCAGCCAAGATCATGGTGTTCCTCCGGGCCGATCGCGAGGATCTCCACGGCCACTCCGCCCGCATGGTGCGTTCGGCGCTCGAGGACTGTGGCAGCGCGGGTCTGCTGTGCGTGATGGAGCTCATGACCTACAAGCTCGAGGACGAGACCCCGGAGGAGTTCTCCGCCCGTAAGAAGGATCTCGTCGTTGACGGCGCGGTCTTCCTCCAGGAGTGCGGCACGAAGGTCTTGAAGCTCGAATACCCTGGTAGCGCTCAAGCGTGCCGGAAGATCACCGACGCGATCGACGTTCCGTGGGCGGTGCTGTCGGCAGGCGTCGGCCACGAGGCTTTCTGCGGGCACCTGCGCGACGCCATGGACGGCGGAGCGGATGGCTTCATCGCTGGGCGCTCGCTGTGGAAGGAGGCCGTCGGACTGCCCGAGGCGGAATGCCGGCGCTTCCTCGACGACGTCGCTCGCCGGCGCTTGGAGGACCTCCTCGCCATCCTCGACGCAGCCGGCTAGGACGCCATGACCGAGCTGCTCCTGGGCCTTGACGTCGGGACCACGTACTGCAAGGCAGTGGTGCTCGAGCCCAGCGGCGCTGAAGTCTCGCAGGCGCGCTCGCGAACGCCCTGGACCCAAGTGGCGACGGGCGCGGAACTCGATCCAGAGGAGATCGTCCGCGCCACGCTCGCGGCGGCCGCCGAGGCACTGGCGAACGGGCCGGCGGGAGTTGTCGCCGCGGTCGGTGTCGCCGGCATGGCCGAAACGGGAGTCCTGCTCGACCGCCACGGCCGCCCGGTCGGCCCTGCCATCGCCTGGCACGATGCCCGCGGAGCCGACGAGGCGGCGGAGATCGCCGCGCAGTTCGGCGCTCGGGCATTCGCCGAGCGGACCGGCCTGCCGGCCTCGGCGCTCTGCTCAGCGAGCAAGCTGCGCTGGCAGCTCTCGCGCCTACCCGCCGCGGCGCGGGGGGTGCGCTGGCTTGGTATTCCGGAGTGGGTGGCCCGGTCGCTCGGCGCGGCTGAGGTGGCAGAGCTCTCGCTGGCCTCGCGGACCGGGTTGTTCGAACTGGTCGCAGGCGTGTGGTGGTCAGAGGCGCTCGAGTGGCTCGGCGTCCAGGCGGACTTCATGGCCGAGCCGGTGCAGGCAGGTGTGCAGATCGGACGTGTGGGTCAAGCGTTCGCGCCCGGACGCGGGGCCGCCATCGCCATCGCCGGACACGATCATCTGGCCGCGATGGTCGGGGCGGACGCCGACCGCGAGGGCGACGTCCTGCTCTCCTCCGGCACGGCTGAGGTCATCGTGCGCACAAGCCCTGCGGGCTTGCCTCCGGGACGGATCGCCGATGCCGTGGCCGCCGGGGTGACGGTTGGGCGGCACGTGCTCCCCGACCGCTGGGCTCTGCTCAGCGGCAACGAGCTCTGCGTGGCGCAGGCCGGAGTCTTGAAGGCGTTGGGCGTCGAAGGTCAGACCGAGCGTGACGCGCTTACCGAGAGCGTCGCCGGGCTCGATCCGGCGGAGACACCGCCGCGTCTGGCGGCCTTTGGCGGCCCTCGGCCGCTGACCCGAGCTGATCTCCCGCCCGAAGCCACCCCGGCGAGCGTGTGGCGGGCGGCCCTCGAGGCCGGAGCCGACATGAGCGCCAGGACCTTGAGCCGCAGCAACGCGGTGGCCGGACCGCACGGGAGGATCGTCGCAACGGGCGGGGGCGGGCGGGGTGCCGCCGCTCGCGCGGCCAAGGAAGGGCGACTCGGGCCGATCGAATGGTCGTCGGTTCAGGAGGCGACCGCCCGCGGGGCTGCGCTGCTCGGCGGCTGGTCGGTGGGCATGGCCGAGTCGGACGCAAGCGCGGTGGGAGGCTTCTCTTGACGGCTGTCACTTGACAACGTTGTCATCACGGGTATAGCCTGGAAGTACGGCCATTGACAACGTTGTCAACATGTCGGGACATGGGTGCCGAGACGCGACGGGGAGAGAGCGGTGACGACTGCAGCGGCACGGCCCACCATGCGGGATGTCGCGTCGAAAGCCGGTGTGAGCCTCAAGACCGTGTCGCGCGTCATCAACGACGAGCCGAGTGTGGCCGCCCACACCGCCACGCGCGTGTCCGAGGCGATCGCTGAGCTCGGCTTCCAGCGCAACGACCTCGCGCGCTCTCTGCGCTCTGGGCAGTCCTCCTCGACGCTCGGGCTCATAATCGAGGATGTCGCCAACCCGTTCTACTCGGCCATCGCCCAGTCCGTCGAGGCCGTCAGCCGAGACCGAGGCTATCTGCTCATCACCGCGTCGGCACTCGAGGACGCTGACCGCGAGCGCGAGTTGGTGACCGTCCTCCTGCGCCGCCGCGTCGACGCTCTGCTCGTGGTCCCTGCCGGCCCTGATCACCGCTACATGTCAGACGACCTGGGCCGCACGAGCGCCGTGTTCCTAGACCGCCCGCCCGCCCGGATCGAGGCCGACACGGTGCTGTTGGACAACGCCGGCGGGGCTCGACAGGCCATCGAGCACCTGCTCGGCCAGGGCCACGTGCGCATCGCCTGCGTGTGCGACTCCGCCGACCTCTACACGGCCGGCGAGCGCCTGAGCGGCTATCGCGCGACTCTCGCGGCCGCCGGCATCGCGGAAGACCCGGCCTTGGTACTGAGCGGCAATCGTGACGCGACCGAAGCCCGCGACGCGGTTGATCGTCTCCTTGCGCTGCCCGAAGATCGCCGCCCGACGGGGATCTTCGCGGCCAACAACCGCAATACCGTCGGCGCCCTGCACGCGCTGCACTGGGCCCACCGTGCCGTCGCGCTGGTCGGCTTCGACGACTTCGAGCTCGCCGACCTGCTGGGCGTCACGGTGGTGCGCTCC
Organism: Solirubrobacterales bacterium; assembly: GCA_013696535.1. Next base: position 3,062 of record JACCYI010000029.1, on the reverse strand, counting down.
GATCCGGCGGCGATGGGAACCGTGGCCGCGACGCTGGCCTTCGCGCGGCTCGACGGCGACGACCGCCCGACCCAGCGGCTCACGATCCCCACCACCCTGATCACCCGCGGAACCGGAGAGACAGCGCTATGAAGCCCCTCGTCCTTCCTCCCAATCAATTTCACCGCTTCTACCGAGGCGGAGCACGCATCGACTCGCTGCGCGGCGTTGCCGCCGGAGCGGACGGGCGGCCGGAGGACTGGATCGGCTCGACGGCGACGTCCTTCGGGCACGAGTCAGAGGGCTTGAGTCGGCTCGAAGACGGGCGCGTGCTTCGCGATCTCATTCGCAACGACCCGGAGCCCTTTCTCGGGCCGGATCACACAACCCGCTGGGGCGCCGAGCCGGGCCTGCTGGTCAAGCTGCTCGACGCGGGCGAGCGCCTGCCCGTGCACTTTCACCCGGGGCGGCCGTTCGCTCGGCAGCACCTCGGGCTCAACTTCGGCAAGACCGAAGCCTGGATCATCCTCGAGGCCGAGCCGGACGCCGCCGTGCACGTCGGGATGCGCGAGCCGATCGATATGGAGACGGTGCGGGGCTGGGCCGAGCGCCAGGACGCGGAGGAGATGCTCGCCGCCCTGAACCGGCTGCCCGTCCAGTCGGGTGACGCGGTGCTCGTTCCCGCCGGGACACTGCACGCGATCGGTGCGGGGATCTTGTTGCTCGAGCTGCAGGAGCCGACTGATCTCTCCGTGCTCGTCGAGTGGAAGCACTTCGGCGTAGAGGATGGCTCGGAGAACCTCGGTCTCGGCTGGGAGGTGGCGCTCTCGGCGCTCGACTTCGGCGTCGCCGACACGAGCGAGCTCTTGAAGCAGAGCGCAGCCGATGCCCATGCGCCCGTCGAGCTGCTACTTCCAGACGCCTCCGCGCCGTACTTCCGCGCCGAGCGCCTGCGGCCTGCGCTCGGGCCCGTGGAAACGGAACCGTCGTTCGCTGTGATCGTCGTCCAAGCGGGCAACGGGCGTCTTCGGACGGCGCATGGGGACGTGTTGGATCTGCACCGCGGGAATACGGCGCTCGTGCCGCACGCCGCCGGACCGACGACGTTTGAGGGAAGGGTGGACGTCATCCGCTGTCTCCCGGCTCAAGACACGACAGAGGAGGGAGCATGGTGAACCATCAACCGGTTTTGGAGGCTCGAGAGATAGTGAAGAGCTTCGGACGCGTGCAGGCGTTGCGCGGCGCGAGCTTCACGGTCTATCCCAACGAGGTGGTGGCGCTGATCGGCGACAACGGCGCCGGCAAGAGCACGCTGGTCAAGACGCTCACGGGCGTGCACCCGCCGGACCGCGGTCAGATCTTCTTCGAAGGTGAGCCCGTGTCGATCAACACGCCTCACGACTCGCGCGCCCTAGGCATCGAGACCGTCTACCAGGACCTCGCGCTGGCGGCCGAGATCGATCCCGCCGCCAACATGTTCCTCGGCCGCGAGGTGTTGCGATCCGGCCCGCTCGGCAAGCTCGGATTCCTCGACAAGGGCGAGATGCGTCGCCGCAGCGACGAGGCGTTCAAAGCTCTCGGCGTCCGAATCCAGGACACCGGCGCACGGGTGGCCAACATGTCTGGCGGCCAGCGGCAGGGGATTGCGATCTGTCGTGCCGTGACCTGGGCCAAGAAGGTCGTGTTCATGGACGAGCCGACCGCGGCGCTCGGCGTGGTGCAGACCCGCAACGTCCTCGACCAGATCAAGCGGGTCCGCGACCACGGGCTCTCAGTCGTGCTGATCAGCCACAACATGCCCGAGGTCTTCGAGGTCGCCGACCGCATCGAGGTGCTGCGCCTGGGTGCGCGTGTCGCCCGGCTGAAGCCGCAGGACGTGTCCATGGAAGAAGTCGTATCGGCGATGACCGGTGCGCTCACGTTCGACGAGAAGGAGACGACATGAGCGCTTCCGCCGCTCCAGCCGAGGACGAACAGCGCCTCGACGAGGCTCCCGAGGAGCAGCAGCCGGCCTGGCGGCGGCTGGTGACCAACTCGAGCGTGTCGATCCTGCTGATCCTCGTGGGTCTGATCCTTGTGTTCTCGACGTTGCGCTTCCAGGAATTCTTCTCGATCTCCAACACACGGAACATCGCCACCGACGCCGCGGTGCTGCTCGTGATCGCGACCGGTCTCACCTACGTGATCATCACCGCGGGCATCGACCTCTCGGTCGGCGCGGTGCTCGTGTTCACCGGGGTCATCTCCGCGAAATTCATGAACGCTCTGGGCGGTGAGAGCTGGGGTGTCTTGATCGCTGGCCTGGCCATCGCCCTGCTCGCAGGTTGCGCGTGGGGGACACTCAACGGCTTCCTGGTGACCAAGGCGAAGATCCCGGCGTTCATCGTCACCCTTGGCACGTTGGGAATGGCGCTCGGCTCGGCGCTCCTGATCACGGGCGGCGTCGACGAGCGCGACGTGCCCTTCAAGCTGATCGAGACGATCGGCTCGGGCCGCCTGTTCGGCCAGGTCCCCTACCTCGTGCTGATCGCCGCCGCCGTGGCGATTGTCTTCGCGATCATCCTCGCTCAGACGCGTTTCGGGCGATACACGTACGCCATCGGCTCCAACGAGGAGGGCGTTCGACGCAGCGGCGTCAACGTCGACCGGCACCTGATCAAGGTGTACGCGCTCGGAGGGACGCTGGCGGGCCTCGCCGGATACCTGTCGCTGGCGCGGTTTGGCACCACGTCGATCGGTGGTCACTCGACCGACAATCTCGACGCGATTGCGGCGATCGTGATCGGCGGAACCAGCCTGTTTGGCGGCGTCGGAACGATCGTTGGGACGATCGTCGGCGTCTTCATCCCCGCCGTGTTGCGCAATGGCTTCGTGATCGTCGGCGTTCAGCCGTTCTGGCAGCAGGTCGCCGTCGGCGCGGTGCTGATCGCCGCCGTCTACTTCGACCAGCTGCGCAGGGCGCGGTACGCCCGGTGACCCATCAAGTGTCCCACCAGCCATCCACGAGGAGGATGCAGCACATGCCTATCAGTTCCTTCAGGACCGGAGCGCTCGCGCTTGCGGCAACGCTCGCGCTCGGAGTC
>JACCYI010000379.1 GCA_013696535.1 Solirubrobacterales bacterium | reverse complement strand
GCCCGAGCCCACGCGGGCGGAGGCCACCGACGTGGCCAACGCCGTGATCGACGGCACTTCGGCGGTGATGCTGTCTGCCGAGACCAGCGTCGGCGCCTATCCGGTCGAGGCCGTACGCGCGATGGCCGAGTTCGCCGAAGTGGCCGAGGAGGCGTCGGAGATCTTCTCCGCCACGCACGCCGTCGAGCCGATCGAGCCCGACGCTGCGGTCATGTTCGCGGCAGTGGCGCTCAGCGCCGACGTGGACGCCGCCGCGCTCATCATTCCCACTTCCACGGGAGGGACGCCGCGAGCCTGTGCCAAGTACCGTCCTCGGCGGCTCATCATCGCCCTCGCCCATCACCCACGGGTGGCCAACCAGCTCGCGCTCGAGTGGGGCGTACATCCGCGGCTCATGACCGCGATGACGTCCACCGACGACCTCGTCAACAGCTCCCTCGAGGCGGCGACGGAGATCGCCAGCCTCCCGGCGGGATCGCGCGTGGTGATCACGGCCGGGCCTTCGACGGGGCGAGCGGGCGCCACCAACCTCATCATGGTGCGGGAGATCTCCGAGTCGGCGTAGCGAGGATGTCAGGGACGTCGATCGAGCGCTTGAGGATCTTGCCCGTCGGGCCCTTGGGCAGCTCTTCGACGAACCAGAGGTGGCGTGGGTGCTTGTAGACGGCGATCTGGTCCCGGACGAAGGTCCGCAGCTCCCGTTCGGAGACCTGGGCGCCGGCCTTGAGCACGACGGCGGCGCCGACGTCCTCCCCGAGCAGCGCATGCGGGACGGCGACCACGGCGGCTTCTGAGACCGCCGGGTGCTCGTAGAGGACCTCCTCGACCTCGCGCGGGTAGACGTTCAGCCCGCCGCGGATGATCATGTCCTTCTTGCGGTCGACGATGAAGTAGTAGCCGTCCTCGTCGACGCGCGCCAGGTCGCCCGTGTGCATCCAGCCGCCGCGCAGCTCATGAGCTGATGCCTGGGGTTCATGCCAGTAGCCCTTCATCACGTTGTGGCCACGGATGAGGATCTCCCCCACCTCGCCGACGAGCACCTCGCGATCGTGCTCGTCCACCACGCGCATCTCGACGTCCTCGATCGGCGTGCCGATGGAACCGGGCTTCCGGACGAGCCCCGGCTGGTTGAAGGATGCCACCGGCGAGGTCTCACTCAGCCCGTAGCCCTCGAGGAGCGGGCAGCTGAAGCGCTCCTCGCAGGCGTGCAGCACCGCGACCGGCATCGCTGAGCCGCCGGAGATGCAGACCTTCAGCCGGGAGAAGTCCCTCACCTGCGCGTCCGGGTGGTCGACCATGGCCGCGTACATCGTCGGAACGCCTTCGCAGATCGTAACCCGGTGCGCCTCCAGCATCTCGAGGGCCTGACCCGGATCGAAGCGCGGCAGCAGTGTCAGGCACGCACCGGAGCTGATGGCGGTGTTCAGGCCGCAGGTCTGGCCGAAGGAGTGAAACAGCGGCAGGACACCGAGCGTGACGTCGTCTGGGCCGATGTCGAACAGCCCGGCGGAGATCTCGAAATTGCGGCGGAGGTTGTCGTGCGTGAGCTCGGCTCCCTTCGGGCTGCCCGTCGTACCTGACGTGTAGAGCAGCACGGCCGTGTCGTCGCCCCGACGGGAGACCACCTCGGTGACCGGATCGGCCTGCTCGAGGACGGCGTCGAAGCCGTCGAAGGCGACGAGGATGAGCTGCGCTCCCGTCGTCGCGGCGCCGGCCGCCGCGTGCTCGTGGAGCCCTTCGAAGGCGAAGATGACCTTCGCCCCCGCGTCGTTGAGCAGGAACGACACCTCGCGCCGCTTGAGCAGCACGTTCATCGGCTGGACGACCGCACCTAGCCGCAGGGCGCCGTAGTAGGCGAACGCGAAGGGCGGGAGATTGGGCAGCATCACGGCGACCCGATCGCCCGCCCCGACCCCACGCTCCCGCAACAGGCCCGCGACCTGTGCGACGGCGTCATCGAGCGATGCGTAGCTGATCTCCGCGTCGCCGAGCCGCAGCGCCGTTCGCCCGGCGTGGCGCGCCGCCGAAGCCGGGACGATGCCGGCGATGTTCGAGCCCATGCCGGACTCATACACGCTCGGAGGTGTGGCTGGCCGCACCCCGGTTGGCCGGGCTGCCGTATGTCGCGGGCTCTCGCCCCGCGGCAGGATGGCCGCGGACACCAAATAGCTACTCCAAGGAAGGAGTCCCCCGACTCGGCCCCTCTGACCGCCTCACCCTCTCCCCGGCGGTCTCGGGCACTGAGCACCTCGAGGCCGTCGCGCACCCCCGCGGCGGCCTCACGTCTTTAAGTCGAGCCGACCACGACGCGCTGGGTCATGCGGACACGTGCGCGTCAGGAGATCAGGCCGTTCCGGAGCGCGCCGGCGATGCTCGGCGTGACCGGCAGCCGCGGGATCAGCGTGGCCTGCAGGGCGTGATACACGTCGGGCTTGCCTTCCCACGTCCGCATGCTCGGCCGCAGGCTCTCATCGAGCTCGTGATGCCAGCTTCCGTGCTCACGATCGAGAAGATGGGCCGCTGCGAAGTCCCAGAAGGCACGGTAGGAGCGCTCGTATACCGCCTTCTCCGTTATGGCGTGAAGCGCGGCGGCAGCTGCGATGGCCTCGGCGACCACCCAGTGCAGACGGTCACCGACGACCGGCCGCCCGTCGAGACCCGTCGTGTAGACAAAGCCACCGCCCTCGATCCAGGCATCAGCGACGGCTCGGCTGAACAGCCCCTCGGCAGATTCGACCAGCCATTCGGGCGGCTTCGGCAGGCCGGCCCGGATCTGGAGGAGGAGGCGCGACCATTCCAGGCCGTGCCCGGGCGTCACCCCGAACGGCCGGAACGGATGTCGCGGCTGATCGGCGTTGTATTCGGGAAGTGGGCGCCAGCTCGCGTCGAAGTGCTCGACGATTCGCCACTCGTTCGCGCGGGCTACCCGGTGCACGAGCCGGTCCGCGATGCGCAACGCGCGCTCCACCCAGACCTGATCGCCCGTGACGTCGCCGGCCGCGAGCAGGGCCTCGACCATGTGCATGTTCGCGTTGGCTCCCCGGTAAGGCTCGAGCTGACGCCACTCGCGGCTCCAGGCCTCGACACACCCGCCCTCTTCCTCCGACCAGAAGCGCCGCTCCACGACGGCCATCGCCTCGTCGAGCAGCCCCTCCCCACCCGCCCGCTCCGCCATCGCCGCGCCCGCCGCGGCAAGCAGGACGAACGCGTGCGGGTAGGCCTCCTTGTCCGAGCCGACGCGCTCGTCAGCCGACCACGAGGAGAACCAGCCCCCGTGCTCTGAATCCGCGAAGGCGCCCCGGATCGCCGCGACGCCGTGGTCGACGAGCGGCCCGCACCCTGGGTGGCCCACCAGATGCCCCAGAGCGAAGACATGCGTCATCCGCGTGGTGATCCAGAGCTGCAGCGGTCGAACCAGTTCGGGCACGCCGTTGGCATCGAGCCACGCGAAACCGCGCTCGACTTGTGCTCCTCGCGCGAACTCGAGCAGCCGGGCGCCCTCCAGCTCGAGCCAAGCCCGGTGCGACGGGAGCCCGGTCCACGTAGACGTCGAGGCAGACACATCCGCATCGTGGCACGTCCGCATGAGTCTGCGGGGTCCGGGTCGCCGTATTAGTTGCATCTGCAATCAGTGTGCGCTACCATCCCGGGGACTAACCGGAACGCCCTCCGGTTATCCGACCAGGAGATGCAAACATGAGCACCGCGACCACCTCTCTCAACGGCACATACGTCGCTGATCCCGTCCACTCGAGCTTCGGCTTCGCCGTGCGCTACCAGGGGGTCTCGATCTTCCGCGGAGCGCTCGAAGACGTCGAGGCACGTTTGGCGGATGGGCGTCTCGAAGGGACTGCCAAGGTCGAGTCCATCTCCATTCGCACGCCGGAGCCGTTTCGCGCCCACGTGCTGGGTGACGAGTTCTTCGACGCCGCCAGTCACCCTGAAGTGCGCTTCGTCTCCTCGCAGCTCGAGCTCGGCGAGAACGGCGTCGCGACCGCATCAGGTGACCTGACGATCAAGGGCATCACCCGGCCCGTGGAAGCCAAGGGAGCTTGGACGGCGCCGGCTGCCGACGCCTTCGGGAACACCCGCGCTCACGTGCAGCTCGAGGCGGTCGTCGATCGCACGGAATTCGAGATGCACTGGAACATCGCGCTGCCCTCCGGCGGCCAGGCACTCGGCAACGACGTGACGGTGACGGTCGAGCTGTCACTGATCGAGCAGGCGTAGCTCCGTGCGGATCCTCGGCATATCGGGCAGCCTGCGCCGTGGGTCCCACAACCGCAGGCTGCTCCGGGCGGCGGAGAACGCGCTCCCGCCCGGGGCCGACCTGGTCGAGTGGGACGGCCTGGCGCGCCTGCCGGCGTTCGACGAGGACGAGGAGAACTCGCCCGACGAATCCGTCCGCGATCTCCTCGACGCCATCGAGTCGGCGGACGCGCTACTGATCGCGACGCCCGAGTACAACGCATCGTTCCCGGGCGCGCTCAAGAACGCGCTCGACTGGGCGTCGCGCCCGTTTCCCGACAACGTCCTGCGCGACAAGCCCGTGGCCGTGATGGGCGCGAGCACTGGACTGTTCGGCGCCGTCTGGGCCCAGGCGGACACCCGTAAGGTGCTCAAGGCGAGCGGTGCCCACGTCCTCGAGGGAGAGCTGCCGGTCGGCATGGCCGACAGCGCCTTTGACGACGACGACCACCTGCTGGACCCGGAGCTCGCCGCGCGGCTCGGCGATCTGCTCGGCGACCTGCACCGGGAGGTGAGCGCGCCCGTCGAGCAGTCGGCATGATCGCGTGGGTGCAGGATCTCCCGCTGTTCGACGCCGACCGCACCGCCTCTGAGCGGGCCGACGCCGCCCGCAACCGGCGGCGCATACTCGCCGCGGCCGCGGGCCTCGTCGATGAGCGGGGCATCGATCGGGTCTCCATGGATGATGTCGCACGCGCGGCGAGCGTGGGCGCGGGCACGCTCTATCGCCGCTTCGGCGATAGAGCGGGCTTGGCCCTCGCCCTCCTCGACGAGCACTCCCGGTCGTTTCAGAACGCATTGATCCACGGCCCACCTCCGCTCGGCCCGGGCATTTCGGCGGTCGAGCGACTCCGGGCCTTCGGCATGGCGTACCTCGAACTCCTCGAGCGCCATGGGGACCTGATGACCATTGCCGCGCCCCCCGGCCGCGACGCCGACGGGCCCTACCAGGTCTACGCCACGCACCTCACGATCCTCCTGCGCGAGGCGGCGCCCCGAGTGGACCCTGAATTCACGGCCCAGGCGCTCCTGGCGACACTCGCGCCCGGGCATCACCTGCGGGCCCGGAGGGGGTTGGGCTGGTCGATGGAGCGACTCCGCGACGGCTGGTGCGGCCTCGTCGACGCGATCAGCGGGGCACGGGACGGAAGCCCATGACGACCGCGCTGAGCCGCGCACGCTCGAGAGCCGATGGCCTGTCCCCGCAGGGAGGATGACCTCGTCGCCCGCGTCGAGAACCTGATCGTCTTCACCCAGCGTTACTGAGACCCTCCCATCGATGACGCGCAACAGCGTGTCCGCACGCGCCTGTCGGCGCGGCGGCACGGGCGCTTCGGGTAGGGTTTCGAAGGTGAGCGCCGAGCCGTGGGACACGCGGGCGGAGTAGGCGCGGGGCGCTTCGTAGATCGATGAACCGGGCATGCGGCTCATGCTCT
>JACCYI010000368.1 GCA_013696535.1 Solirubrobacterales bacterium | reverse complement strand
GGGCATCAGCCCCGCGGCCCTGAGGCTCGATCTACCGCCGTGGCACCCGGATGATGGCCATGCGCACGCGGGCGGCGGTCGATGCGAAAGTCCGTACTGTCACAAGGATCGTGTCCACTGCCGAGGTGCTGCTGGCCGCACCCGTCCTCCTGCGCGGATCGCCGACCCCTGAGGGAACCAGTTGACGAGTCACCTCGAGGACGTCATCGGGCGGCATAAGGCCGGCGAGTCGATCGGTGTCTGCTCTGTCTGTTCCGCGCATCCGCTCGTGATCGAGGCCGCGATCCGACTGGCGCGCGAGCAGGAGACCTTCGTGCTGATCGAGGCGACTTCCAATCAGGTCGACCAATTCGGCGGCTACACCGGGATGACCCCGGGCAACTTTCGCGACCGGGTCCATGAGATCGCCGAGCGCAATGGGCTGCCTCGTGACCGGGTGGTGCTCGGAGGCGACCATCTGGGCCCGAACCGCTGGCAGGCCGAGGCGCCCGAAGCGGCGATGGCCAACGCCGATGCGCAGGTCGCTGCCTACGTCGCCGCGGGCTTCACCAAGCTGCACCTCGACTGCAGCATGGCCTGCGCTGGAGACTCCTTCCCGCTGACGGGCGCCATCGTCGCACAGAGGGCCACTCGGCTGGCTGCGGTCGCCGAGCGGGCCGCGGGTGAGAGCGACCTCCTCTACATCATCGGAACCGAGGTTCCCGTGCCCGGCGGTGCGCACGAGACGCTCGAAACCGTCACGCCTACCGAGCCCGCGGCGGCCATCGCGACGCTCGTGGCGCACCGGGAGGCGTTCGAGCGGGCAGGGATCCTTGAAGCCTGGTCACGAGTGATCGGTCTCGTCGTCCAGCCCGGGGTCGAGTTTGACCACTTCCGGGTGGTCGACTATGCGCCTCATCGGGCCAGGGCGCTCAAGCAGGTCGTCGATGATCATCCGCAGCTCGTCTTTGAGGCGCATTCGACGGATTACCAGACTCCGGAGAATCTGGCGGCCCTGGTCCGCGACCACTTCGCGATCCTCAAGGTAGGACCGGGTCTCACCTTCGCCTTGCGCGAGGGGCTCTTCGCCTTGGAGGCGATCGAATCCGAGCTGATCAGCGCGCCGATGCGCTCCGAGTTCGGCGCGGTCATCGAGCGACGGATGCTGGCCCGCCCGGGCTACTGGGAGGGCTACTACCGGGGCGACGAGGCTGCCCGGCGTCTGGCGCGCCGGTACAGCCTCTCGGACCGGATCCGCTACTACTGGCCCGACTCCGAGATTGAAGCCGCGCAGGCGCGCCTGTTCGCCAACCTCGATGCCCGTGAGCTGCCGCTCGCGGTGCTGAGTCAGTACCTGCCCGATCAGTACCGGCGGATCCGCGGTGGTGCGCTTTTGTCGGACCCGGCGTCGCTCGTGATGGACCGGATCACCGACGTCCTGCGCAACTACGCCCGCGCCTGCCGGCCCGCCGCCACCATCGAGGGGATCGTAAAATGAACACGTCGGTCGGCTTCAGACCAGCCGACTTCGACGCGGGTGGCGCGTCCTGGACTAGCCGGGAGATCGCCCAGCAGCCGGCGCTGTGGGAGGAAGTCGGCACCGAGGTCGTGAGCCGTCGACAGGAGGTCGACGCGTTCCTGGCGCCCCTCCTGGCTCGCTCGGACCTGCGGGTCCTTCTCACCGGCGCGGGGACGTCGTCCTTCGCCGGCGAGATCCTGGCTCCCGCGTTGACTCGCGGCCTCGGCCGCCGCGTCGACGTGGCGCCCACGACCGACGTCGTCGCGAACCCGCGGGAGTGCTTCGCCGAGAATGCACCGACGCTGCTGGTCTCCTTCGCTCGCTCCGGTGACAGCCCGGAGAGTGTGGCCACGACCGTGCTCGCGGAGCGGTGCCTTTCTGAGTGCTTACACCTCGTCGTCACCTGCAACCGCGAGGGCCACCTCTTCCGCACCCACTCCGACGCCGCGCGCTCGCTGGCGCTTCTGATGCCCGAGGCCGCCAACGACCAAGGCTTCGCGATGACGTCGAGCTTCACGTGCATGCTGCTAGCGACGCTCCAGACCCTCGGCAACGCGCCGTCGGAGGAGCTCCCCGGCCGTCTCGCCGCTGCGGCGCGCACCACGTTGTCGTCGCTCGGCGGCACGGTCCGCGAGACCGTCGGGCGGGCTCGACCGCGTCGTCTACCTCGGCAGCGGGCCCTTGAAGGGCCTGGCCCGGGAGTCGGCGCTCAAACTGCTCGAGCTCATGGCTGGCGAGATCACCTCGCTGTTCGATTCGTCGCTTGGCTTTCGTCACGGGCCGAAGGCGATCCTCAACGAGCGCACGCTCACGCTCATCTACCTGTCAAACGACCCCTACACCCGCCGGTACGACATCGACATGCTGCAGGAGCTGCGCATCGCCCAGCAGCCCGGCAGCGTCGTGGCGATCAGTTCCCAGGGCGACTCCCTTCCCGAGGACGGCGTCTGGCGCATCCAGGGGCTCGACGACGTCGACGACGCGGCGCTGGCCCTGCCCTATCGGGCTGACGGGCGCCGCCGGGCAACTGCTGCTGTTCAACGCGCTCACGGTCGGCCCCGCCTACCTGATCTTCCCAGTCATCTCGATCTCGCCGGTGATCACCGTCGCGATGGCGATGTTCTTCCTGGGCGAGAGGATCTCCCGGCTCGGGGCTCTCGGTGTCGGAGCGGCACTAGCCGCGATCGTCCTCTTCAGCATCTCCGGCGGCAGCGAGGACAAGAACTCCACCGGGCCGTGGCTGCTGCTGTCGATCGTCGTCTGCGTGTGCTGGGGAGTGCAGGCCTTCCTGATGAAGAAGGCCTCGAACCAGCACATCAACGACGGATCGATCTTCGGCTACATGACGCTAAGCGGTCTGCTCCTCGTTCCGGTGGCACTCCTGCTGGTCTCGGGCAGTCGCTTCGACTTCCCGTGGGAGGCCCCGGCGTTGAGCGGTGCGACGCAGATCCTCAACGCGGTCGGAGCGCTGTTTCTCGTGATGGCCCTGAGCCGAGGCAAGGCGGTCATCGTGGCGCCGTGCACCAACGCGCTCGCTCCGGTGCTGACCATCGTCCTCTCGCTGATCGTGTACAGCACGCTGCCGTCGATCTATAGCTTCATCGGCGTCCTGCTCGCTCTGACCGGCTCAACGCTGATGGTCTATAGCGAAGAGAAGCGTGGCTCGCAGCCGGGCGACGACTCAGACGAGCAGGCGGGCGGAAAGGTCGGGACGGACCACGTACGCGAGCGCGAACTGGCGTCGATCTGACCGCAAGTGGGGATCGGCGATGCCGGGGGGACGCCCAAGGCGTCCCCCCGGTCACGCGCCTGGCTCTCGACCGTCGACGGGTGCCTCCATCGCGCCGAGCACGGAAACGGAGCGTGCCGCCGTCTCACACGCGAATCGCGCCGCCGCCAGCGGATCGGCTCCCACACGCAGCCGCGTGACGAAGGCGGCCGCGAACGTGTCGCCGGCGCCCGTGGGGTCGACTTCGTCGGCCACCGGCGCCGGCACGTAGCACGCGTCGTTGCCGAGTCCCGCAC
>JACCYI010000353.1 GCA_013696535.1 Solirubrobacterales bacterium | reverse complement strand
CGCGGCGCCCGCCGCCGCCCGAGCCGCCGAGCCCACCCCGCCGAGGGACGCTTTCGTCTCTCTGCAGTCCGTCGATCCGTCGATCCTCGTCGAGATGCGCTACGCGACGTCTCACAACTTCGTCGGCCGGCCGATCCGCGGCTACGAGCAGCCGCTGTGCATCCTCACCCGCGAGACGGCAGAGGCTCTCAAGCGCGCCCAAGCTGAAGCGAGCCGGCGTGGGCTCACGCTCAAGGTCTATGACTGCTATCGGCCGCAGCGGGCCGTCGACGTCTTCGTCAAGTGGGCGCGGGATCTCGAGGACGAGAAGATGAAGGCGGAGTTCTATCCCCGCGTCGAGAAGCGCCGACTCTTCAAGGACGGCTACATCGCTGCGAAGTCGGGGCACAGCCGCGGCTCGACCGTCGACCTCACCCTCGTGCGACGCCCGCCGGGGAAGCAGGCGGTGTACCGGCAGAACCGGCGCCTGGTCGACTGCGCCCGCCCGTACCGTGTCCGCTTCCGCGACAACTCGATCGACATGGGGACGGGCTACGACTGCTTTGACCCGCTCTCGCACACCTTCAACGGGCGGATCGATGGCCTGCAGCGGCGCAATCGGTTGACGCTCAAGCACCTCCTCGAGCGGCAGGGGTTCAAGCACCTGCCTGAGGAATGGTGGCACTTCACCCTGCGGACCGAGCCCTTCCCGGACACGTTCTTCGACTTCCCCGTGAGCTCTCGCGAGCTGGACTAGAGTCGGGCAGATGCCCGCCTCCCTTCGCTTCGACGATCTCCCGTTCGGCTTCTCCTGGGTGGTCCAGGAGCCCATGCAACGGACCTCACACGCCCTGGCGGTCGACGGACGTGTGTGGCTCATCGACCCGGTGGACGAGCCCGCGGCGCTCGAGCGGGCGGCCGCGATGGGCGAGCCCGCCGGGGTGATCCAACTGCTGGACCGCCACAAGCGCGACTGCGCGCAGATCTCGACGCGGCTCGGCGTCCCGCACGTGAAGGCCTTCGACGGCACGGCCGCCGGCCCGTTCGAAGTCGTGCCCGTCCTGCGGCTGCCGGTCTGGAAGGAAGTGGCGCTGTGGTGGGCGGCCACAAGGACGCTCGTGGTGGCCGAGGCGGTCGGCACCCATCCCGTGTGGGCCGCCGGGAGCGCGCCCGCTGGAATCCACTTCGTGTTGCGACTCCGGCCGCCCCGCAAGCTCTCGACCTACCGGCCGGAGCATCTGCTCGTCGGCCACGGCATGGGTGTGCATGGTCGCCAGGCAGCTGTGGCGCTCGACGAGGCCTTCGCCCGGTCGCGCCGGGATCTCCCCCGTGCGCTGCTCAAGATCCCTTCGTCGCTGCGCTGACCCGCCGCACGATGTCCCCCGCCATCGCGGGGCGCAGCTCGGCGAACGACAGCCGGCGGCCGACCGTGGTGCGGACCTGGACCGATGCGACGTGGCTGCGAAACCGCCGGCGGACGAGGCGGACGTCCGTGATCGCGTCGAACGGTACGGAATGGACGCGGTGGCCGAGCGCGTCGGCATTGAGCCAGAGCAGGCGCCGGTCCGTCACGGCCAGGATCGTCAGCGGGCTCGCCCACGTCGCCGCGGGAGCCACCATGCAGACGTCCTCGCCGTCCTTGAGGGCGGCGATCAACTCGCCCCCGAGTGCCTCGCGGACCGGATGCGGAAGCCAGGAGCCGCGCGCCCGGCGACGGGCTTCGGGCTTCGGGCGGGCTGCCGGTGTTGCCGCGGACAGCTGCGCGCTGCGCCAGCCGCCGTCGCGCAGGAGATCGTACGCTGCGTTGATCTCGGCCATCCGGGCCTCGGAGTGCGCCCCGCCGCCGCGATCCGGGTGCCAGTGCTTGGCCGCGCGCCGGTAGGCGGCCGCGAGCTCCGCGGGCAAGACGTCGCGCCGCACACCAAGGACGCTGAAGGGATCCATCGTCACCACATTCTGCCTCCCGGCGGCACCGCCGGGAGGACGCCGGACTTCGTGGCGCGCCGACGCCACCTGGCGATCACTACCGGACGGCGGCGACCGCGGTCAGGGCGCGCGGTAGCGACAGTGCCAGCGCCGCAGCCAACAGCGGGGTGAACGCGATCACGTACATCGCGGTCTCCAGGCCGGCGCGATCGGCGAGCAGTCCGAGTGCGGAGGCCGCCACGCCGCCGACCCCGATGGCGAGCCCGAGCGTCACGCCCGACGCGACGCCGATGCGGTTCGGAAGGTATTCCTGGCCCATGACCACAGTGACGGAGAAGGTGGCGATGATCATCGCCCCGATGAGCGCGAGCAACACGACGGCGAGTGTCCGATCGGCGGCCAGGAAGGCGAGGATGAGCGGCGTGAGCGAGAGCGTGGACACCGCGAAGACAGGCCGGCGCCCGACCCGATCGGCGAGGCGCCCACCGATGAGCGTGCCCGCGGCGCCCGCCACGAGCATCACCGTCAGCGCCGTGTTCGCGTCGGCCTTTGAGGCATCGAGCTCGGTGACGAAGTACAGGGGGACGAAGGTTGCGAGCCCGAAGTAGACGGCGGATCGCACGCCGACCGCGGCGGCCAGGCGCGTGAAGGCTCCCCACTGGTCCGGCGGCGCGACGGCCGCCTGAGTCGCTCGGCGGCTCGGACGAAACGCCTTCAGCTGCGGCAACTCCCGGGCGAGGACCACCGCCATGAGCACGGGAAGCAGACCCGCCACCAGCATGCCGGGCAGCCCCAACGCAAGCACGAGCGGGGTCACCACGATCGGCCCGAGGGCGAAGCCCGCGTTGCCGCCGACCGAGAACAGGCTCATCCCGGTGGCCCGTCGCGTGCCGGAGACGTAGTTCGCGAAGCGGGACGCCTCGGGATGAAAGGCCGCCACGCCCAGGCCGCTCAGGGCGATCGCCGCAAAAGTCAGCGCGTAGCTCGGCGCAATTCCGGCCAGACCGATCCCGATGCCGGTGAGCGCCAGTCCGCCGGGCATGAGCCACGGAAGCGACCGGCGGTCTGAAGCGGCTCCGAACAGCGGCTGGACGATCGACGACGACACCGTCGCCGCGAGTACGAGCGCCGACAGCGCGGCGAAGGAGTAGCCGCGGTCCTCCCTCAGAAACGGCAGCAGCGCGGGAATGGCCCCCTGGCCCATGTCGGTGAACGTGTGGCCTCCGGAGAGGAAGGCCATCCCACGGCGGTCTAGTTCGTCGCGCATCCGACCTCGAGCCTAGCCTTGCGACCGTGCCGGCCCTCCGCGTTCCCGTCCGCGCCGTCCGCCGCCTCGCGATCCTCGCGCAGAGGCTAGGCGGCCCGGCTCCTCGCCGAAAGCCGGACGCGGCCGCCGTGCGCGACGTCGCCAACGCCCTCGGGTGTCTGCAGCTCGACCCCACGAGCGCCGTCGCCCGCTCGCAGCTCCTCGTGCTGCACTCGCGTCTGGGCGACGTCGATCCGGTGTTGCTCGACCGCGTCGCCTACGAGGAGCGGGCACTCTTTGAGTACTGGGCACACGAGGCGTCATACGTCTGTGCGATCGACTTGCCGCTGCACGCCTGGGCCATGCGCACCTGGCCGGGCGCCGACACTCTGCGAGCGCATCGCGCAGGCGCCTGGCTCGACGCCAACGCCGCCTTCCGCGTGCATCTTCTGGATCAGCTTGGCGCGGACGGGCCGCTCAGAGCTCGCGACGTCGAGAACCGGGCCGCCGTGTCGTTTCGCTACGACGGCTGGACGCCACAGGATTGGACGGTCGGCCGCATGCTCGAGCTGTTGTGGCAGCGCGGCGAGATCGGAGTCCTGCGGCGGGAAGGCGGTCAGCGGCTCTGGGACCTCGCCGAGCGCTGCCTCCCGTCGCCTGGTCTGGAGGCTGCCGACCACCTCGATGAGCGCCGGGTCGTCCGCCTGGCTGCCGAGCGCTCGCTCCGAGCGCTCGGAGTCGCACGCCTTCCCCACATACGCGCGCACTTCACCCGCAATCGGTATCCAGGTCTCGCCGAAGCCCTCGCCGACCTGCACGCCGAGAAAGCCATCGAGCGGGTCGCCGTCGACGGGCTGGCGGGCGAGTGGTGGGTTCACGCCCGCGACGTGGACACTCTTCGGGCGCTGGCCGCCGTCGAGCATCCGTGGCGCCCGCGCACCGCCTTGCTCTCGCCGTTCGACAACCTGGTCTGCGATCGAAGCCGGACGGAGCAGCTGTTCAGCTTTCGTCACCGCCTCGAGATCTACGTGCCGGCGGCCAAGCGGCGCTGGGGGTACTTCGTCCTCCCCATCCTCCACGGCGACTCGCTCATCGGTCGCGTCGATCTCGTGATGGACACACGGGCAGGCGTGCTCGACGTCAAGGCCCTGCACCGCGAGCCGGATGCCCCACGCGGATCGACGGTGGCCGGCGCGGTGCGGCGGGAGTTCGACCGCATGGCCGCGTGGCGCGGGGCGACCCAGGTCCGTTTCAGCGGCCCCGTGCCAGCCGAGTGGCATGACGGACTGCTGTAGGCCTTGCTACGCGGCGAACCAGAGGGCGTCGTCGCCGACTCCGATTCGGCGCGCCCCACCCTCCGCCATAAGGTCGATGAGCGCCGTCTCGGTTGCCGGTCTGTCGGGTGCATCGTTGCCCGCCGTCATCACCGCGGAGATCTCCTGCGTGGTGAGCCCGTCGGGCTCTGAATCGAGGACGGACCGGGGCGAGTCCGGCGGCGTCTGGCGCTCGAGCGAGGAATCGAGGTTGGCCACGCAGACGTCGTAGGCCTCGACGGTCTGGAAGCCACCGGCCTCCAGACGACGTCCATCGGACTCCAAGAGCAGCGAGGGAGCGGTGTAGCGGATGGGACCATCGGTCTGCGCGGCCTTGCCCTGGAACGCGGTCGGGCCGCCCTCGGCGGTGCGCGACTCGGCACGGTCTGCCTCGTAGGCGGCCGAGACCGCGGGATCGTCGAGCGCAGCGACTATGGCGGCGGCGTCGAGGCCGGGGACCTCAAGCAACGCCACCTCCAGGTCAGAGGCGTCGTCGAGCACCAGTGGTGAGGTGAACTGCGCGAATTGCAGAGCCCGGAACACGGCACGCTCACGCTCAGGCGCGAGAAGCCTCGTGGCATGGATCGCACGGCACATGCGGGCGGTCGCCGCCACCCGTGGCTTGGGCTGCGGCGCGAGCGGCATGCCGAAGCGGCGAAATCCCAAGTGGCCGCGAGCCGAGCCGGCAGGCGTGTAGCCCCGCTCGACGTACTGCTCGGCACGTTCGGTGAGTCCGATGGTCACCAGGCGCCAGTCGAGCTGTCTGCCGTAGCGCCAGCGCAGCACGGCGAGCGCCGGGCTCGCGGAGTATGCCCACGGGCAGCCGGGATCGGTGAAGTGTGTGACGGAGACCATCGTGTGATGGTTGCACACGCAAGAGTTCGCCCGGTAGCGTCAGGCGGCGGCCGGAGCTGCCAGGAGGTGCGGGCCTTCGGCAGCCGGATCGGGCTTGTTGACCGCCGGGTTGGCGGCGATGGCCGCCATCCGGTCGCCGGGGAGCGGTCGGCACAACGCCAGCGCTTCCCTCCCCGACACGCCTTCGCCCAGCCATGCGGCCTCCGCTTCGGCGTCCGGCAGGATCACCGGCATGCGGTCGTGCAGCCGGGCCACCACCGAGTTGGGCGTCGTGGTCAGGATGGTGGCGCTCTGCACGCGCTCCCCGTCGATCCGCGCGCTCGTCCATAGTCCCGCGAACGCGAACGGTTCGCCGCCGTCGACCGTGAAGAAGAAGGGCTGCCGCGGCTGGCGCTTGTCCTCGGGGCGCAGCCACTCGAAGAATCCGTCGGCCAGGATGAGGCAGCGGCCGTCCGCGCCGTCGACCAGCGTGGAGAAGGGCCGCTTGGTGGCGACGGTCTCGGCCCGCGCGTTGATCATCCGCGCCCCGTCCTTGAGGCTCCGCGCCCAGTGGGGAACGAGACCCCACCGCAGCAGGCGCCCCTCACCGCCGGCGCACACCGCGAGGATCGACTCGGTCGGCGCGACGTTGAAGCGCTCGAGGCCGCCGTCCGGCAGCGCGGCACCGAAGCGCGCCTCGAGCGTCGCGCGCTGGCCCGCCGTGAGCGTGAAGCGGCCGCACATCAGTTCAGGCTCGGGTCCAGCGGCATCCGGGCGAGCAGGGCGAAGCGCCCGCCCTTGCGCTCGAGCACCGCGCTCCAGAGCACCTCGACGTCGTCGGCGAACAGCTCGCCGGGCACGGGCGCCTCGACGATCCAGGCATCCTCTTCGACTTCCGCTTCAAGCTGGCCAGGCCCCCAGCCGGCGTAGCCCGCGAAGACGCGCGCCTGGCGCGTGGCCTCGACCAGGGTCTCAGTGTCGGCGTCGGCGGACACGAAGCCGACGTCAGCCACCACGATGGTCGCCGCCACCTCGCGGTCGCGGAAGTCGGCGAGGACGATCAGGGCTTCTCGCTGGACGGGGCCGCCGACGTAGAGGGGACTCTTCTGACCCACGAGCGGCGAGAGCTCCGGCACGGCCTCGCCGACCTGCGCCGTCGAAGGCCGGTTCAGGACGACGCCCATCGCGCCCTCGTGGGAATGCTCGGTCACGAGAATCACCGTCCGGAGGAAGTTAGGATCGACCAGGCTCGGCGAGGCGATGAGCAGCCGGCCTCGCAGGAACTCCACGTCGGTCACCGGCCCTTGCCCGCCGCAGAGCCGGGCTCGCCCCACCAGGTCGGAAGCTCGATGCCCTCCCGATCGAACGCCGTCTTGATCCGCCGGCGCAACTCCCGAGCGATCCCCCACTGGTCCGACGGGGTCGTCTTGACCACCAGGCGGATCGCGACGCCGGTCGGGCCAAGGCTCTCGACGCCCCACACCTCGGGTTCCTCGAGGACTTCGTCGTGCTCGTTCCACACCTCGTCAGCCACCGTCTTGATGATGGCGCTCGCCTGATCGATGTCCGTGTCATGGGAGACCTCGACGTCGAGCAGCGCGCGCGACCACAGCTGGCTCAAGTTGCCCACCCGCCGGATCTCGCCGTTGGGGACGTGCCAGACCGTACCGTCGACCGACCGAACCCGGGTGGTCCTCAGCGACACGGCTTCGACCACGCCGGAGATGTCCGTGTCCAGGTTCACGATGTCGCCCACCCCGAACTGATCCTCCACGAGGATGAACAGCCCGGAGAGGAAGTCCTTGACCAGGCTCTGCGATCCGAAGCCGAGCGCCACGCCGAGGATCCCCGCCCCCGCCAGAAGGGGTGCGAGATCGATGCCCACCTCCCCGAGGACGAGCAGCAGGGCGATGCCGGCGACGATCGCGGTGACCACGCTGCGAAGGACGGTCGCGAGCGCCTCGATCCGCTGCGTCGCCCGGAGCGACACCTCTTCGGTCTGAAGGAGCGCGGCGGGGGTGCGACGGCGCATGGCCCCGAGTCGCTCCTTGATCGGACCGGAGTGCAGCCCGCGCAGGCCCCGTCTGACCACCCGTCGCGCCAGACGGTTGACGATCATCGCGCCTATCAGGATCGCGAGGATGGTCAACGGCTTGCCGAGAAAGAACTCCGCGGCGAGCGAGAGGGGCTTCGAGTTGGTCTGATCCAGCGTCTCGCGGCAGGCCCAGCCGGGATCCTCGCCGCACACGCGCTCCAAGCGGGCGTCGGAGACGGCGGCGAGGGTCAGGGAGATGGACGGGAGAGCGCTCATCCAGCGGCAAGGGTATTGGCCTGATCGGCGCTACTGAAGACGCTGCGGGGCGGGAGGGACCGGCGATCGTGGCGCGAGCGCGCTCCCATCCCAGCGGAACCGCACACGGATCTCCTCCCCGGCGGTCAGGCCGTAGGCAAGCGTCACGGTGTTCTCGGTCTGGCGCGCGATCTGCAGCTTCGAGCTCGGCTCCGGAGCGTCCGCCTCGATGAAGGAGTCCCCGACGAAGAAGAACGCACGACGGCCGGCCGGCACCCCGTTGGCTTGACTGGTGGCCGAGCTCTCCGCGAGGAGCACTCGCAAGGTCTGATGGGAGTGATAGGCCTTGAGGCTGATGGGGTCAAAGCCCTGCTGGCGTACGACTTGTGCCGCCGCGCGGCGCTGGGCGAGCTCCTGCCGGGTGAGCGGCGCCGGCTTCGGCGCGGGGGTCGGCGTCCGGTCCGATCTGCGTGACGGCGTGCTGGCCACCGTCGCCCCTCTCGTCGTCGCCGCGTCATTCCCGCGCCCTCCCGCTGCCCCCACGATCATGTTCACGCAGACACCCGCGACGAGGAAGAGCCCGAGCAGGCCCAGCACGGCGAGGGCGCGCTGCAAGGACAGCCATGGCCCCGGAGTCTGCATGGTGACACTTTATCTTCGAGTGGAAACCCGGAGCGCACGATCGGTTGCGACGCTGCCCAGCAGCCTGCGGACGGCGGCGAAGCGGGCTCGGGCCGCTACCGGACCGAGCCGGGGCAGCCACAGTGACACCCGGTGGCCGTCGAGGGTGCCGGTCATCCCCAACGCGCCGCGCCCCGTCCGCCGGCGACCGGTGTTCGAG
>JACCYI010000024.1 GCA_013696535.1 Solirubrobacterales bacterium | reverse complement strand
TTCACGCCGTGGGCGCATGCGACGCGCCTAGCTTTACGACGGCGGGCGGGCACCTCAAGAATGCTGGAGCGTCTCACAGCGACCACACGGGCGATCTGACGAGCTTGTACGTCAAGCGTGACGGCACGGTCAACGTCCGTTTCGAGACCGATCGCTTCGATCTCGCCACGTTACGCGACATGGACGGCAGCGCCGTGATGATCCACACCAGCGCCGACAACTTCGGCAATATCCCGCCGCGCTACGCGCCTAACGGCCCGGACCAGACGACGCGCGACACCGGAGACAGCGGCGCACGCATCGCGTGCGGGTTGATCAGCTAGATCAGCTAGTCCAGTGGCCCATGGCCGGACCTCAAATCTGGCTGACGAGCGTTGGCGCCGAGGATTAGCCCCGTCGCCGAGTACCCGCCCCAACCGCAGACGGCGTCGCCACGCCGAGCGGCGTGACGATGCTGATGCTGGGTGCTTCTCAGGCGGCGTGGGCCGGAGCCGGCCGGGACGCGGACGCGGACGCGGACGCTGCCAGGCCAAGCAATCTGTGACCGGCGGACCGACGACCTTGGCTTGACCATGTGGGTCTGCGCGGACAACTCCTGGTAAGTGGCTTGCGGCATCGTCTCGGCGATGGCCCGCGCGCTCGACCGCATCCATTTCGGCCTCTTGCTGCCGGCCATGACCAGCGCGGGAACCGTGAGGGCGGCGAAGCGTCGGGCGGCAGCGGCTTGCCGTGCTGGTGTCGCTGAGCGTCTTGAGGTCGTAAGGCAGCGTGTGGCCCCCAGCCACGAGCTTCTTCCACATGGGCAGCAGCCGCGATGATCGCGACGGCGGCGCGCGGGGTGCCGACGTGGCGCATGAACTGGCGGACCGCGTCCCCTGGGCGGCCGGTGGCGATGTGCGCCTCGATCTCCTCGATGAAGCGGTCGGCGCACCGTCTTCATCGCCCGCCATGGAAGCGGTCGGGCGATAGGCAGCGTCGATGCGCCCATCGAATGTGGAGGCGTGCTTTGATTCGACGTCTATGAGCGTCCGGGCGGACGAGCACGGGCTCCTGAGCGCAGCGCGCGGTGGCGACGAGCGGGCGTTCGCCGAGCTCATGGACGCGCATCGCGGCCGGCTCCACGCCCACTGCTATCGGATGATGGGCTCGGTGTCCGACGCCGACGACGCGCTGCAGGAGACGCTCATCAACGCCTGGCGGGGTATGGCCCGCTTCGACGAGCGCAGCGCGCTCGGCTCCTGGCTCTACCGGATCGCCACCAACGCCTGCCTGAACGCCATCAAGGCCCGCAAGCGGCGCGCCCTGCCGCTGCAGATCGGATTCCGCTCCGACGATCCGGTCGACGCGGCGGGCCCGCCGGTCCTCGAGAGCGTCTGGATCGAGCCCTATCCGGAGGAGGCGACGCCCTTCGCCGAGGCGTCGGACCCGGAGGTCCGGTTCAGGGACCGCGAGAGCCTCGAGCTCGCCTTCGTCGCCGCGCTCCAGCTGCTGCCCGCCAATCAGCGCGCGGCGCTGATCCTCTTTGAAGTGCTCGGCTTCTCCGCCGACGAGGTCGCCGAGAGCCTCGGCACCTCGCGGGCGTCGGTCAACAGCGCGCTGCAGCGCGCGCGGCGCCTACTCGACGAGCATCGCCCGGAGCGCAGCCAGCAGGCGGTGATCCGTTCCCTCGACGACGAGGCGCTGCGCGCCCTCACCAGTCGCTACGTGCGGGCCATGGAGTCGGCCGACGTGGAGGGCCTGGTCGGGATGCTGCAAGCTGACGCCACCTGGTCCATGCCGCCGCAGCCGGCCTGGTTCCAGGGCCCGGAGACGATCGCCGCCTTCTTGACCACCGGACCGTTCGAGTACTTCCGCTGGCGGCTCGAGCCGCTGCGCCTCAACGGCCAAGTGGCGTTCGCCTGCTACTCCTGGGACGTCGGGCGCGGGGAGTGGGCTGCGCACTCCTTCAACGTGCTCGAGCTGGCGGGAACGGCGGTGGCCGGCGTCACCTCCTTTCTGGACGTCAGCCGTCGCGGCGCGGGAGGGCCGGACTTCGTGCAGGGCCGGGTCTTCGAGCGCTACGGACTCCCGGGCCTTCGCCCCGACTGAGTCACTCCGCGATGAATCAGCACCCCGTCCACTGTCTAAGGAAGATCGGGCCGCGCAGCATGGCGGTCCGCCTGGGCCATGCTCTGCCGTGCTTACACCGACCTTCCTCCCAGACTCCGGGTCCTCGTCGTCGGAGATCTCCGGGCGGCGCGCAACCTGTACCGCGACGTGCTGGGCTTACCCGTCCTGCGCCATGTGGAGCAGGGGCTGCTCCTGGGCGCCGGGGCTCCTCCGGTCCCGGTGCTGACCCTGTGCCCGGTCGCCTCGCTGGGGATCGCCGGCTCTCGCCGCCTGGTCCACGGCCTGCTGGCCGCCCAGGGCGGCTCGTGGGTGCAGTTGGCCACCACTGACATGGACGCGACGCTCGCGCGTCTCAGCGCGCGTGGCGCTCCCATCCTCGAGGTCGCATCTGAGCGGGCCGACGGCTCCCGCGCCGGCGCCGCCTTGGATCCATGGAACAACACCTTGCGCCTGGTGCAGCGTGCCGGAGCCCGCCTTCGGTCGCCGTGATGAATACGCCAGCGCGTGGCTGTCCAACGATGTCAGCGGTCCACCCGCCGCCCACAACCGATTGGAGCAATCATGCGCAAGATCGTCGCCAACCTCTTCGTCTCGCTCGACGGCGTCGTCGAGTCGCGCAAGAGTGGCACTTCCCGTACATGAACGCCGAGATGGGGCATGCCATCGGCCGTGGCTTCGCTACGAGCGACGCGCTGCTCATGGGCCGCGCCACATACCAGGAGTGGGTCGGGCACTGGCCCAATGCCAGCGGGGAGATGGCCGACCAGATCAACGCCCTCTCCAAGTACGTCGTCTCCCGCAGCCTGGAGACCGTGGAGTGGGAGAACACCACGCTGATCGGCGCCGACGTCGAGACCCAGATCTCGGCGCTCAAGGAGCGGGAGGGCAAGGACATCGCCATGTCCGGCAGCGCCGTGCTGGTGGAGTGGCTGCTCGAGCGCGGGCTGCTGGATGAGCTGCGCCTCATGCTCCACCCAGTCATCGTCGCTCACGGCCGGCGCCTGTTCGCGGACGGGCCGGCCTCCGCGCGCCTCGAGCTGGTCGGCTCGAGGCGGATCCGCTCGCACTTGACCTGCTTGTTAGGGCACCCTAACCTCCAGCCCGATCTTCGGGTCCGCCCTCCAGGAGGAGTGCTAGATGTCATTCGCAGAGACGGTGCTTCTCGGAGCGCTGGCGGGAAGCACGATCTTTCTCGGCCTGCCGTTCGGGCGGCTACAAGTGCTCAACGCGCGAGCAAGAGTCGCGCTCGCGATGTTCGCCGTCGGCGTCTTGGTATTCCTGTTCGTCGACGTCTTCGAGCACGCCTTCGAGATCGTCGAAGAAGCCGTCACCGGTCTCAAGAACGGAGATGAGGGCGCGGGCCGCGTCATCGGCCTCGTCGCTCTACTGGCCGCCGGCTTCAGCGCCGGAACCATAGGTCTGGCGTCCTTCGAACGGCGCCTACGTCCAACCGGTCCCAGCAACCCGCCGATGGCGGGAGGAGCGGTCGACACGCTGACGGCCGGCGACTTGTTTCGACCTGAGCTTGAGACAAGAGCGAGTCGAACCCGTGCCCTAAGGACCGGCATGACGATCGCGGCAGCGATCGGCCTCCACAACTTCGCCGAAGGCCTCGCGATCGGCGTCTCGGCAAACGCAGGCGAGATCGGCCTGGCGACCGTCCTGATCATCGGCTTCGCGCTCCACAACACCACCGAAGGCTTCGGAATCCTAGGCCCGCTAGGGGACGTCCGCCCCTCCTGGCGCTGGCTCACGTTCGCCGGCCTGGTGGCCGGCGGCCCGACATTCGTCGGGGCGATGGTCGGCTACAGCGTCAGTTCCGAACCGCTCGAGCTTGCGTTCTACGCACTCGCCGGCGGCGCCATCCTCTACGTCATCGGAGAAGTCTGGAACGGCATGCGCCGCTACGGACACAGAGAACTAGGTCTCGCTGCGCTGGCCTGCGGCTTCCTCGCCGGCATCCTCACCGACCTCGTGGTCGTGTACGGCGGAGGCTGACAACGGGCTCAAGGGCACCCAGCTCAGGCGATCAGGTTGAGGCTCGCCAGGACACGGTGAAGCGGGCGCCGCCGAGCCGCTCCGAGTCGACGACTTCGATCGTCGCGCCGTGCTGGGCCGCCTGTTGGGCGACGATGGCGAGTCCAAGGCCAGATCCGGGTGCCTCCTGGATCCCGAGCCGGGAGAAGGGTTCGAGAATGCGCCCGCGATCGGGGGTGGGGATGCCGGGGCCGTCGTCCTCCACGCGTATGGCGACGGGAGGACCACTCGAGACCGAGAGCCAGACGGTTCCATCCGTCCTGCCGTGGATTGCTGCGTTGTTGAGCAGATTGTCGACCACCGCCCGCAGACCCGGCTCCCAGCCATTCACGATCACGGGCTCGTCGGGCAGATCGGCCGACCACCGCACGCCGGGATACCGTTCGCGGGCCGCGGCCACGGCGCTGTCTGCCACCTCGGCGAGGTCGACCGGCGCCCGCCCGGGCGGCGCGTCGCCGCGGGCGAGCGCCTGAAGACCGTCAAGCAGAGCGACCAGCCGCTTCTGCTGCTCGAGGGCGTCGGCGGCCATCCGCGCACGCTGCTCTGCGGGGGCGTCCGGGTGCCTGGCCAAGGAGGAGAGCGTGGTCTGCACGCCGGTCAGCGGGGTGCGCAGCTCGTGGCCCGCGTCGGCGGTGAAGCGCCGCGTGGCGGCGAGCGCGCACTCGCGCTCCACGGCGGTGCGCTTGAGACGCGCGAGCATCGCGTTGAAGGACGTGGCCAGCTCGCGCAGCTCGGCGGGACCGTCGTTCTCGGGCGCCCGGCGATCGAGGTCCTCGTCGCCGACGATGCCCGAGGTCGCGGCCTTCAGGCGGCGCAAGGGACGGAGCACGACGGCACCGGCCAGGTAGACGCCGGCGGCGCCGAGCAGGAGGCCGCCGGCACACAGCAGCGCCAGGTCGCGTCGCACGTCGCGCTGTCGTGCTTCGAGAGGCCCGAGGCTCGTGGTCAGCTCGAGCCGCGCCAGCCCGCCCAGGCTCTGGTCGCGCAGCGACGTCACGAGCGCGCGGTACCGGATCCCGTCGGCCGTGACCGTCGAGAACCCGCCACGGAGACGAGGAGCCGGGCGCAGCTGATCGCCCGTCTCGAGCACGACCTGGTCGGCCACCACCAGCTTGAGCGAGCTGCGGGTCGCGTCGAGCACCGCGTCGAGCCGGTCGTCGCCGGGCGGGACCTCCTCCTGCACCGCTGCCAGGGCGGTCGCTCGGGACAGCTGTGCGGTCCGCAGCAGCCGGTCGTCGAGAGCGGCGCGGTCCGAGCGATCCGCGGTACGGGACGCGAAGGCGCCGACGCCGAGCAGGACGACGGCGAGCACCACGGTCAGCCCGGCGGTCAGGTGGGCGCGAAGGCTGCGCACCGCCTCAGGATTGCAGCACGAAGCCGACGCTCCGCACGGTGTGCAGCACTCGCGGCTCGCCGCCTGCCTCGAGCTTGCGGCGCAGATAGCCCACGAAGACGTCGGCCACGTTCGTCCCGGGGTCGAACGTGTAGCCCCACACGTCTTCGTGTAGCTGCCGCCGGCTGAGGATCTCGTTCGGGTGGCGCAGCAGCAGGCTGAGGAGGTCGAGCTCGCGCGGAGTGAGGCCGAGCTCGCGCCCTCCCCGCCAGGCGCAGTGGGCAGCCGGATCGAGAACGAGGTCGCCGACCGTCAGGCGACCGCCTTCGGGCACGGAGCGGCGGCGCAGGAGCGCATGCAATCGCGCGGTCACCTCCTCGATGGCGAAGGGCTTGACGACGTAGTCGTCGGCGCCGGCCTCGAGCCCAGAGACCCGATCGGCGATCTCATCGCGTGCCGAAAGGATGCAGACCGGCACGTCGTCACCCCCAGCGCGCAGGCGCCGCAGGACCTCGAGCCCATCCATGTCCGGCATGGAGAGGTCGAGCAGCACCACCGAGGGCCGAACCGATTCAAGCGCGACGAGCGCCGGCCGGCCGCCCGAGGCCGGGACCACCCTGAAGCCCTCGAGGGCGAGGGCGTCTACCAACGCCCGACGAATGGCCGCGTCGTCGTCGACCAGCAGCACCACGGGAGCGCCGTCGCCCGCCCCGCTCACCGTTGAACGGTCTCGCAATCGGCGGCGACGGTGTCCAGCCGGTCGGCGGTGACGGTATCGAGACCGGGTCCGCAGGCAACCCGATCAACACCCCCGCCGCGCACGCTCAGACGGTCGTTTCCCGCCCCGGCGACGACGACATCGCGGCCCGGCCCGCCGAAGATTCGGTCGCCGCCCCGGCCACCCAGCAGCGTGTCGCGCCCCGCGCCGCCGAGCAGGCGGTCGCGTCCGCCGTTGCCGAGGATCAGGTCGTTGCCGCCGCGACCCTCGATGCGATCGGCGCGCGGAGTTCCCCTGAGGCGATCAGGGCCGTTCGTCCCAAGGACCACGGCCGCAAACGCCGGCGTCGCCGCCAGGGCGGGCACGAGAACGATCGTAAGCAGCAGCGGACGCAGGAGCGGCATGCATCCCATCATGGCGGGCCGACGGCGATCCGCCGAAGTTCTCATGGAACTCTCACTGACCGTTAGAGCTTGGTGAGAGGACCGCGTCGGGTGCCGGCCGGCGGGGATGAAGAGTCGACAGCCGATTCCGATGAAGGGGTCGACAACCTCTCCAAGGAGGCTCACATGCACCTTCGCAAGACCACCGCCGTCGCGGTCGCCGCACTGGCTTTCGTCCCGGCCACCGCCATGGCGGCCACCATCACGGGCGGACCCGGCAGCGAGCGCCTGCGCGGCACGAATTATTCAGACGTCATCGATGGCAATGCGGGCAACGACCGCATCTTCGGTCGCGGTGGCGATGATCGCCTGACGGGCGGACTGGGCAACGACCGCGTCTTCGGCGGCGCCGGCAACGACGCCATGTACGGCGTGCAGGGCAACGACTTCCTCCACGGTGGTGCCGGCGACGACCAGATCTCGGGCGACGCGAACGACACAGGCGACCAGACCTCCTACGACCGCCTGATCGGCGGGAGAGGAAGCGACACCCTTCGCGGCGGCGACTCGCGCGACCGCATTCGCGGCGGCACGGGCAACGACATCGCTTACGGTGAGAACGGGAACGACCGGATGGCCGGCGGCACCGGCGACGACGTCCAGGAGGGCGGGCTCGGCGACGACGTCATCTTCGCCAACGCGGGCGTGGACGTCTCGCGAGGCGGCGACGGCGACGACGTCTTGTGGGCGCTCGCCCGCTCCGACGTGCACCCCGGCCCGGGCGGCGAGGTCGACCAGATCGGCGACACGCTCGAAGGCGGGAACGGGAACGACCGCTTCCGCACACGCGACGGCGAAGTTGACCGCATCACCTGCGGCGACGGTAACGACCGCGCCTTCCTCGACCAGGTCGACGCGATAACCGACGCCACCGCCGCGGCTCCCAATGGCTCCTGCGAAACGGTCGACCGCAAGGCGTCCAAGGCCAACAACTCGCGCAGCGAGGACCGCGAGGAAACCACCAGCGACGACCAGGCCTCATCCTGAACCGAACCGGCTCACCGCCGGCCCCCAGGAGTTGCGCCTGCGCGCGCTCGGGGGGCCGGCGGCGGTTCGCTGCCGCGTCAAGACGCAGGCCGGCCAGAGGTGCGTCCGTGCGCGTCAGCCCGAGGCAAGCCTCTCAAGCAACTCGTCGAGGCGGGCGTAGGTCTCGTTCAGCCCTCCCTCCATGCCCGATCCGAGCATGCCGTCGCGCTCCTCCGTGGTGTGGAAGATGGAGGTGGTCGTGACCTTCGTGCGGTCGCCGAGATCCTCGAACGTGGCGGTTTCGACGGACACGTGGCCCGGCATGCCCTCCCATTCGAACGTTCTGCACGATCCGCTCAGGCGCGTCGACCTCGCGGTAAGTCCCGCGGAACCCGGTCTCGGAGCCATCCGAATCGCGCATCACGAATCGCCAGCTTCCGCCGGGCCTGACGTCCATCTGGTCGACGATCGCCGACGTGCCGCGGGGTCCCCACCACTCGGGGATCAGCTTCGGATCGGTGTAGATCGCGAAGACCCGCTCCCGCGGTGCCTCAAAGACGCGCTCGATATGGATCTCGCGATCCGTCGGCGTCGTGACGGTGGCCGCCGCGGCCTCTGACTGTTGACTCATCATGATGCAACTCCCTTCGTGGATTCGAGCAGCTCCCCGAACCGGTCGAGGCGCTCGTCGAGCATGTGTCGGTACCTCCCCGTCCATTCCTGGACGTCCTCCAAGCGACGCGGGCCCACGCTGCACCTGCGCACCCGCCCGACCTTCTCGGTGGTGACGAGGCCGGCGTTCTCGAGCACCTGCACGTGCTTCTTCATTCCGGTCAGCGAGATCTGGAACGGCTCAGCGAGCTCGGTGATGGTCGCGCTGCCGCGGCCAAGACGCTCCAGCACGCTCCTGCGAGTCGGGTCGGCCAGTGCAGCGAACGTCCGGTCGACCTGTTCACACTGAACCATCAGGTTCAGTGTAACGATAGGGCGAGCTCAGTGCAAGCCGAGCGCGCAATGCCGTCGTCGAGGCGCGGATCCATGGGTACAGACACCGAATGAAGACCATGTACACCGCCCGGGCCACCGCCGACGACGCGGGGCGCAACGGACATGCAGCCACCGATGACGGCAACCTCGCCGTCGATCTCTCGATGCCGGAAGCCATGGGAGGTCCCGGCGGCGGCGGCACCAACCCGGAACAGCTCTTCGCGGTCGGCTACGCGGCGTGCTTTGCGAACGCCTTGCGCAGCGCCGCCCGCAAGCTACGCCGGGAGGACGCTGCCGACGGCGCGACGGTCACCGCCGAGGTCGACATCGGGCGGATCGACGGCGGCCGGTTCGGCCTCGCCGTGCGCCTGGACGCGACGATCCCTGCGGTCAACCAGGCCGACGCCGAGGAGCTCATGGCGCTCGCGCACGAGCGCTGCCCCTACTCCAACGCCACCCGCGGCAACATCGATGTCGAGCTCGCTGTTCGAGGAGGGGCCGAGTAGGTGCGTCGCCCTGTAAGTCTCGTTCGCCGCTGAGCGGTCACTGGATACGTAGGGTCCCGCCGGCCCGACGTGTCCAGAGCGGAACGCTCGGATTAAGGCACATTGCCACTCGGCCGATAGGCGTTGCACACCAAAGCAGATCACTCGACAAAGGCACCCCCGCCGCGAGGCGGGTCCGCAAAGCCATGGGACTCCATCGGAGTCGCCAGGCTCCCGAGGGAAGTGTGCCGCCACGCCGATCGCGTACCCAAGCGCTCGGTGGCGGCCGTGGGACGTTGCAGGGGCTGCTTGCCATCAGGGAGGTCGTTCATGTCCAACCCGATCCATCTCACGCGCGGCGGGCGCACTGGTATCACGCTCGCCCTGGGCCTCGCCTTCGCGGCCACCCCGGGCGCAGCCCAAGCGGCTCCCGTCAACCTCGGCACCGCCAGCCCGTTCGTGGTGTTGGGCGGTGCCACGGTCACCAACACCGGACCGTCCGTGCTCAACGGCAACCTCGGTGTCTCACCCGGGACAGCGCTCACCGGCTTCGGGCTCCCAGCCGTGGTCAACGGGGCCACTCACGCGAATGACGCGGTCGCCGCCCAGGCACAGTCCGACCTCACGACGGCCTACGACGTCGCGGCCGGCCAACCGGTTCTCCCGGCCAACGACTTGTCGGGCACGAACCTCGGCAACCGGACACTTAGCGCGGGGGCCTACAGGTTCACCTCGTCCGCCCAGCTCACGGGCGCGCTCACGCTCGACGCGGCGGGTGACCCCAACGCGCAGTTCGTCTTCGAGATCGCCTCGGCGCTGACGACCGCACCCGCGAGCTCGGTCGTGCTGATCAACGGCGCTTCCCCGTGCAACGTGCACTGGCAGGTGGGCAGCTCAGCGACCCTCGACACCACCACGGCATTCCAGGGCAACCTGATGGCGCTGTCGTCCATCTCGCTGAACGACGCGGCCACGGTCAAGGGACGGTTGCTGGCCCGCAACGGTCAGATCAGCCTGATCAACAACGTCATCGACGGCTCCGGGTGCGCTACACCCGCATCGACGCCGACGCCGGGGGGCTCGGGCGCTGCGCCGTCGACGGGCACGACGAACCAGGCCCCGCCGGGGGGCTCGGGCGCTGCGCCGTCAACGGGCACGACGAACCAGGCCCCGCCCGCGAGCCGGTCGAAGATTCCGACCCGGAAGGGCACGGCGGTCCTGCGACGTCTGTCGAGCTCACCCGGCTCACCCGGCTCACCCGGCTCACCCGGTTCACCCGGTTCACCGGCTGAGTCCTGCACGGCCGGGTTCACGGCTTCTGTGCGAGGCCGCCAGATCAAGCGCGTCGTCTTCAGCCTGGACGGTCGGCGAATCGCCAGCCGGATCGGGGCGCCCTTCCAGGTCTCCGTGAAGGCGGCCGCGGCCGGCAAGCACAACGTCAGAGCGCGCGTCACGTTCAAGGACGCCACCCGCGCGAAGACCCTGAACCTCGGCTATCGCGCGTGCGCCGCCGCGGTGCTCCAGCCGCGGCGCGGGCCGTCGCGCTTCACCGGATGAGTCAAGGCGTCCCCCCTTTCCCGC
>JACCYI010000333.1 GCA_013696535.1 Solirubrobacterales bacterium | reverse complement strand
CTCTGGCGGCCCCGGGCGCCGGCCGCCCTGGAACGGTCGGGCAGGTGCTCGCGGGCGTCGAAGTGCAGATCGTCTCCGACGCCGAGGTCCTGGTGCGCTCACCCGGCGTCTTCGCGGGCTACCTCGCCGACGAGCCGGCCACCCGGGCGGCCCTCGACCCCTCGGGCTGGCTGCGCACGGGCGACCTCGGCATGTTCGACGCCGACGGCTTCCTCACCATCACCGGGACCAAGCGTCGGATGCATCCCGGGTAGCCTCCGCGTCATGGCCGAGATCGAAGCCCACATCACCGGAACCGTCTGGAAGGTCGAGGTCAAGGTCGGCGACAGCGTCGGAGAGGGCGACACCGTGATCATCCTCGAGTCGATGAAGATGGAGATGCCCGTCGAAGCCGAAGACCAGGGGACCGTCTCGAAGATCCTCGTCGAGGAGGGACAGTCCGTGTCCGAGGGCGACACGCTCGTTGTCCTCGAGTAGCCCCGACCCGGCCACGCGGATCCTCGCCGAGGGCCGGCTGCGCCTGGATCACCCGGCGCCCCACGTCGCCAGGCTCACCATCGACCATCCCGCCAAGCGCAACGCGCTCGATCACGCGATCCTCGACGCTCTGGCCGGATCGCTCGGGGAGATCGAGGCCCGGTGCCTGATCATCACGGCGGTTGGGCCGGTGTTCTCCGCGGGCTATGACCTCGCCGGGCTACCGGCTTCCTCCGACTTCGGCGAACGGGCCGAGGCGCTCGTCGCCCATCCGTTCACGAACGCCATCGAGGCGGTCGAGGCCTTTCCCTTCCCTACGCTGGCTGCGCTCAACGGCCACGCGATCGGCGGCGGCCTGGAGCTCGCCCTGGCCTGCGATCTGCGTGTCGCGGCCGGCGGCATCAAGGTGGGCATGCCGCCGGCCAAGCTCGGGCTCATCTACTCCCACACCGGGCTGCGGAGGTTCCTCGACGCCGTCGGAGCGCCCAGGACGCGTGAGCTGTTTCACCGCGGCCGGAACGTCGGCGTCCAGCGCGCGCTCGAGTGGGGGCTGGTCAACGAGGTCGTCGAGCTAGAGCGGCTCGAGGCCTTCGCGGTCGAGTACGCGGCCGAAGTGGCCGCCAACGCCCCACTGTCGCTCGCGGGCAACAAACGGGTGTTGCGGGAGTTGCTCGCCGCCGAAGGCGCGCTCGATCCGGAGACCGAGCAGGAGCTGGTCGCTCTGCGCGAGTCCTGCTTCCGCTCTGATGACTTCCAGGAGGGAGTGCGCGCCTTCGGTGAGAAGCGCGCGCCCGAGTGGAAGGGCCGTTGACGCCTAGTCTGAAGGTAGGTGTCGCCCCGCTCGGCCATCGTCCTGCTCGTCTCGCTGGCCCTCGCGGTGCTCGGCGTATCGGTCGCGCTGGCGGCCGAGCTGATGGACGAGCCCGACCCGGCGCTGCCGGTGTCCACTGTGCCGGCCCCGGCACCTGCGCCCCCCGAACCGGCGCCCCAGCCGGCCAACGGACCCCCGCCGCTCACCGACACGCCGATCCACTGGCGCCATTCGCGAGCGGTCGGCAAGCCGTTCTCCGGCAAGCTTGTCGACGGCGTCCAGCTTCCCGCCGGCGGGCGCGACTACTTCACGTGGGACTCAGAGCTCAAGCGCAAACCGAGCCGGGCATGGCGACGTTACGGAACCGATCGACTCGTCTCGACGCTGCTGCAGGTGCTCTCAGAGTATCGCGCCGCCCATCCCGAGGCTCCGCGCGTCGGCATCGGCGACTTGTCGCGCCCCAACGGTGGCTCGTTCGACGAGCGCTACGGAGGTCTGGGCCACTCGTCCCATCAGAACGGCCTCGACGTGGACGTGTACTACCCGCGCGCCGATCGCGCAGAGCGGCGGCCCTACTCGGCGCGCCAGGTGGAACGTGCGCTCGCGCAGGCCCTGGTGGATCGATTCGTCGCCGCGGGCGCCAAGTATGTCTTCGTCGGGCCGCGGGTCGGGCTCCGCGGGCCTCGAAGAGTCGTTTCGCCGCTGCGCCACCACGACGATCACCTGCACGTCCGGCTTCGCTGAGTGTGGGCCGCGGTCCACGGGGTAGGCCTGTGGGCATGGCAACCACCGCGCTCGGCTCCCTCACCGTCAGTCCTGTCTGCCTCGGAACCATGCTCATGGGCGGAAAGACCCCGGTCGAGGAGGCGCATCACATGCTCGACCGGTTCCTCGACGCGGGCCACAACTTCATCGACACCGCCGACGTCTACGACGACGGCGGGTCGGAGCGCACGCTCGCGCCCTGGCTCG
>JACCYI010000325.1 GCA_013696535.1 Solirubrobacterales bacterium | reverse complement strand
CAGTAGATCCGAGTCGCGCGCGAACTCGACGAGCGACTCAGACGGCCCGGTGTCCGCGCTGAAGGTGAAGCGTCCACCCGTCGCCGACGTCACCTGGACGGCATTCGTGGGCACGAAGTGGGGGACGGGACAGAACCGGACCTTGAGCTGTCCGATCGCCAGCGCTTCGCCCGGGTCGTATTCACGCAAGGCGAACGACCGCTCGACGTGCTCCGGCGCCATGCCGCTTCCCGAGCCGATCGCCCGGAGCTTCTCGCGGGCGCCCGGGGGCGCGTGCAGGGAGGGCCGCGCCGGGGTCTGCTGCTGACGGGGCGAGTAAGCCAGCGCAGAGGCGAAGGGAATCAAGTCGAGGACGTGGTCTGCGTGCAGATGGGTGATGACCACGGCGTCGAGGTCGACGTAGTCCATGCTCGACCGCAGCTTCGGGAAGACGCCGCTGCCGCAATCGAGCAGAACACTCGTCGACTCATCCTCGATCAGATAACCGCTGCAAGCCCCACCCGCGTCCGGCCATGCGGGCGACTTGCCGAGCACGGTGATGCGCACTTGCTCGAACCCTCTCCTCGTGACGTCGCAAAACTGTACTCAGCGATGGAGTATCGCCTGCTCCTCAGCACTCGGGAACGCCCAAGCCGCTTGCCGGCGGCGCTCCTGGCGGAAGACGAATCGCAGCTGCTGAGGGGGGCGCAGACCTTCTGGATGATTGGGCCGGAAGGTTGCGCACGGCTCGTCGAGCGACAACGCGCAGAGGGTGTTGCAGCGGAAGAAGCACTCCTCACACGTGACGGCTTTCGACTTCTTGCTGCGCGCTCCAACTGCCGGCAACGTTTCTCCCCCTTCGTTCCTGCCCGGTCACAAGACGCGGTAGGTAAGCGTGGAGCGCTTGAGTGTGCAAGGGCCGGCAGGACCGAACTGTCGCAAAACGCAGGCTCTTCCCTCCTTCCCCGCAAAGTGCCCGCATCGGCTCGCTTAAACCGGAGGATGCGGGGCTGCGTCCGCGACATGCGAGACTGGGCGAGCCGGGCGGCGACATGATCCGAGCCGCGTCCGCGGCCGGAGGAATCCATACGCATGCAGATTCTCGTCACCGGTGTCACCGGGTACGTCGGCTCCGAACTCGTCCCGCGCCTCAAGCGCGACGGTCACGCGCTTCGCGGGTTCGCGCGCGCCGCCTCGCAGGTCAGCGCCCCGGTCGACGAGACGATCCAGGGAGATGCCATTTCGGGCGTCGGACTGGACCGCGCACTGGCAGGCATCGAAGTCGCCTACTACCTCATCCATTCCATGCAGCGGGCGCGAACCGGCGCGACGGATCCGGCCGTCACCTTCGACGTCCTGGAGCGCACCGCAGCCGAGAACTTCGCCGCGGCTGCGGAACGAGCGGGCGTTCGGCGCGTCGTCTATCTCGGCGGGCTCGTGCCGCAGGGCGTCGTTCCGTCTCGTCACCTGCGCTCTCGGTTGGCGGTTGAGGAGATCATGTTGTCCGCCGCGCCCGAAGCCATCGCGCTGCGGGCTTCGATCCTGATTGCCGCGCGTTCGCGGTCCTTCCGCTTCCTGGTCCGCCTCATCGAGCGACTTCCGGTCCTCGCGCTTCCGAGCTGGCGTGACCGCCGCACACGACCGATAGACGGGCGCGACGCGCTCGAGTTCCTTGCCCGCTCCGCCACGATCGACGCGGCGCAAAGCGGCCGCTCCTGGGACATCGCCGGGCCTGATGAGTTGAGCTACTCAGACATGGTGCGGCGCATCGCCGACGTCATGCTCGTCGATCGACCCAGCGTGGGAATCAACTTGAGCCTGACCCCGGTGGCTTCCGCGGTGGCTGCCGCCATCGCAGGGGAGGACCCGGGTCTCATCGAGCCCCTCATGGAGTCTCTCGAGCACGACCTGCTGCCTCGCCACGAGGACGCGGCGCGAAACTTCGAGATCCGGCCACGGCGCTTCGACGCCGCAGTCGAGCGGGCACTGCGCGAGTGGGAGGGCGAGGAGCAGCTCGCCGCGCGATGAGAATGGTGCGCGTTGAGATCGACATCGACGCTCCGCCTGAAGCGGTGTTCGACGTGATGCTCGACCCTGACAGGCTGGCGGATTGGGTGACCATCCATCGCGAAGTGGAGTACGCCGACGGCGGCAAGCCCCGCAAGGGGTACAAGATGCGACAGACGTTGGTATTGCGCGGCGCACCGTTCAAGGTCGATTGGACACTCACCCGCTGCGTCCGACCGCGGGAGGCGACGTGGGAAGGCAGAGGACCGGCCGGCTCTCACGCCCGAACGGCCTACAGATTGTCAGAAACCGACGCTGACGGAACCCATTTTGAGTATGAGAACGAGTACAAGGTACCTGGCGGTCTCTTCGGTGCAGCGGCAAGCCGTGCACTCGTGGGCGGCGCCTCAGAGAGAGAGGCGATGAAGTCATTGCAGAAGTTGAAGGAGCTGCTCGAAGGATGACGTCAGGCGCTCCAATTTGATTCACTGTCAATATCACATCGACGGTAGATGAATCAGAGGGGTATCAGTTGACTGATTTTCTGGATCAGAAGCGATTGGAGATTCGTGAGCGACTCAAGGAGTTAAAGCCGCTCGTGGATGAGTACCACCGCCTTGACGCCGCCGAGCAGGCTCTGTCAGGAGTCAATGCGAGCGCTGCGCCGGTGCAGACACAGCGATCACGACGGAGCGCCGGCAAGGGAGCCGGCAGCGGCCGGCGGCGCGGCGGCGGGCGACCCAAGGGCTCGGGTACGCGCGGCACCCAGGCGCTCGACCTCGTCCGAGCCAGGCCCGGCATCACCATCCCTGAGCTGGCCGAAGCCATGGAGATCCAGCAGAATTACCTCTACCGCGTGATGCCAGACTTGGCCGAGCAGGGCGTCGTCGTCAAGTCCGGCCGCGGCTGGCACGTCAAGGAGTAGCTGGGCACTCGAGCCGGTCGGCGGCCACCGACCGGCTCGTAGAAGTGGGCTTACAGGAGACCGAGCTTCGCCACCGCGTCGCGCTCGTCAGACAGCTCCTTGACCGTCGCGTCGATCTTCGAACGCGAGAAGGAGTCGATTTCGAGGCCTTCGACGATCTCGTATGCGCCGCTCGAGCAGGTGACGGGGAACGACGAGATGAGTCCCTCCCCCACGCCGTAGGAGCCGTTGGAGGCAACCGCCATGGAGACCCAGTCCCCGTCCGATCCGAGCACCCAGTCGTGGACGTGGTCGACCGCGGCGCTCGCGGCGCTCGCGGCGCTCGACGCCCCGCGGGCCTCGATGATCGCCGCTCCACGCTTGCCGACCGTCGGCAGGAAGTCATTCTCCAGCCACTGATGATCATCGACCACCTCTGCCGCCACCCGGCCGTCGATGAGCGCGTGGAAGAGGTCGGCGTACATCGTGGGTGAGTGGTTGCCCCACACGCCCATCTGTGAAATGTCCGAGACGCTCGCCCCCGTCTTCTTCGCCAGCTGGCCGAGCGCACGGTTGTGGTCGAGCCGCGTCATCGCGGTGAAGCGCTCGCGGGGGACGTCGGGCGCGTTGGACTGGGCGATGAGCGCGTTGGTGTTCGCGGGATTGCCGACGACGAGCACGCGGACGTCGTTCGCCGCCCCGGCGTTGATGGCTTCGCCCTGGGGCTTGAAGATCCCGCCGTTGGCTTCGAGCAGGTCGGCGCGCTCCATGCCCTTCGTCCGGGGG
>JACCYI010000318.1 GCA_013696535.1 Solirubrobacterales bacterium | reverse complement strand
TGACCCCAGCGATGAGAATGCATCGCGTGCGGGGCCCCTCGATCGCATACACCTCGTGTCCCTGAATGATCATTTCTTTGCGGATTTCCTTGACGTCGCGCCCGGCGATGCCCAGCTCACCCTGGGCCGCGTCGAGGCTCAATGGGGTGCCC
This sequence comes from Solirubrobacterales bacterium, assembly GCA_013696535.1. Next base: position 2,997 of record JACCYI010000318.1, on the reverse strand, counting down.
GCAAGCTCGCGCGATGTTGCGTTCAGGTACGTGTCGTCACGCGTCACGACTACCGCGAGAGCCGAGCCGCTGACGGTAAACAGCGCAAGCGCGACAACGGACCCGCGTCGCAGCCGGCGGCCGCTCGGGCTCGGGCGCCAGCTCGAGCGGGCAGCTGAACGGGCCTCGGCGACCGCCGCGACGCTCACCCGGTTGACGTCGGGTACCGGGTTGGCTGTTCGTAGACGTGTCTCGAGGTGGTCGTTGGCGATGTCGTTGATCACGTGGTGCGCTCCAGTGCCGGGGATGGGTGAACCTCTGATTGGTCTTGGGCTGCGAGCGCCCGCGCGAGGCGCTGGCGGGCGCGGTGAAGGCGGACCGCGAACGTGCCTTGGCGGAGGCCCATCGCTGCCGCGGCGCGTTCAGGCGAGAGGTCCTCCCATGAGGTGAGCAGGAGCGCTTCGCGGTCGGCCGCCGTCAGCTCCGCCAGCGCCTGGGCCAGCCGGCGATCTCCCGGAACAGCAGGTGCCAAGGCCACGGTGTCAGTGCTGAGGAGCCTCAGGCGTTCGGTGAGCGCGCCGCGCCGCCGTTGAGCCCGTCGCTCGTTCGCAAGGGCCCTTCGCGCCACTCCAAACAGCCACGGAAGTGGGTCCTCCGGGACGCTGGCGAGCTTTCGCCATGTCGTGCTCCAGACCTCCGCGCAAACGTCATCAGCCGTGGCGTGGTCAGTTCGGCGCAATGCATAGGCGCGGACCACCGCGGCGTGCTCGGAGTACAGGCGGTCGAAGCGGTCCACGAAGACCTAAGTGTCCGGCCAGGCCCAGCGATTACAACCCCTGGGGCCCGCACCGTCCCCGACCTTGGCGTCACGATCGAGCCAGAAGCAGCGCGGATTGATCTGCCCCGGGAGTGATGGAGTCGGGCTCACCGGCGCGTAAGGTGCGTCGCCACCATGCGTTACCCGCAGCAGTCGCTGACCGATGGTGTGATTGCCCTGCGGCGCTGGCAACGTAAAGATCTCGGTTGGGTAGAGCGGCACGCGCGAGACGAGGCGATCGAACGCTGGAGCCACCTTCCGCAGCCCTTCGACGCGCCGGCAGTCGCCCAGTGGTTCGAGACGATGGGAGCCGCTGAACGCAACGGCACCGCGATGCGACTGGCGATCGTCGACGCCACAACTGACGAGCGTCTTGGCGCGATCGCCGTGTCCGCGGTCGATGACACCGCAGCCACCGGCGAGCTGGGGTTTTGGCTGGCCGCCACCGCCAGGGGCCGCGGGATCGCCGTACGCTCCGTCGTGCTTGTGCGCAGCTACAGCTTCGATCGGGCGGGACTGCACGCCCTCATCGCGCGCGTAGACGTCGACAACGCCGCTTCAAGGGCGCTGCTCGAACGCAATGGGTTCTTCGCGGCGCCCGACGCCGGGCCTGCCGTCAGCGGCAGCGTCTGGTATCGCTGCCGTGCTCAGTGCGACCTGGCCGACGACCTCAGGCTCCCGAACATCAAGCGACCCTGACGGCAGGCGCCTACACCCGCCACCTACGAGGTGGCAGGCCGTCCCGTTCGGCGTTGCGCGGGCCGCGCCACAGCACGGGCCGCGACGACTCAGTTGGCGAAGAAGTGCGGTCGGCCGTCGGCGCCGAACAACGCCCGGTCGAGGCCGAGCTGCGGCGTGGCGTGCGCCTGCGCGTCGGCCACCGCGACGGCTCCGCGCAGAATGTCATAGGCGACGAGCAGGAGGAACAGCGGGAGCCAGTGCGCGATCAGGGACGGCCAGCTGCGCCACTTCCGGACGCTGAACGCCATGAGCCCGGAGGTGAGCCAGACGAACTGCTGGTCGCGGGCCAGCGGCAGGCCGACGAGAGAACGTCCCCGCGAGCGCGACCACGTACGACGCCCGCGGGAGCGGCGACCCATGAGGAACGGGCGGTCCGCGACGTGCGAGTAAGGGAACCGTACGCGCCGGCGGCCAGGAGACCCTGCTCGCGGAGGAAATGGACGTGTAGCGTCCGCCCGCCACGTCCGGGCGCACATCGGTCTGCGAGCGAACGATCTGTCGTCGTGCTTTTCTGTAAGCGATGCTCCATTGAGGCGTAGGCTTCGGAGCATGGAGCGCGAGAAGCAGAACGGGCCTCAGTGCGGCTGACCGCACGAGGTGCAGCTACCCGAGGACGGATCGTGTCGGCCGCCGCTGATCTGATGTACGCCCAAGGGGTGGCGAGCACGAGCCTCTCCGACGTGATGGCGGCCAGTGGCACCGGCACCTCACAGCTGTATCACTACTTCGCCGACAAGGACGCCCTAATGGCCGAGGTGGTCGTGGTGCAGATCGAGCGGATGTTGGCCACCCAGGAGCTGCTGCTGGGCCGGGTCGACTCGCTGCGTGGACTGGGGAGGTGGCGCGACGCGGAAGTGCTGGAAGCCCGTGTGAGCAGCAGATTCGGCTGCCCGCTGGGCTCGTTGGCGGGCGAGCTGTCGTGCCGGTCCGAGCAGTCCCGGCTTGCGCTGGCCGCGGCACTGACGACGTGGGAGAGCTACCTGTGCGCCGCACTGCGACGCATCCAGGAGAACGGCGAGATCGACGCGGACGCCGACCCCGCCATGCTGGCCACCGGGCTGCTCGCGGCACTCGAGGGCGGCCTGCTCCTCGCGCAGACCACCCTGGACCCGACGCGGCTCGAGCGGGCACTCGACGCAGCGCTTCTCCGGCTTCCGCGCTGAGCGCCCGCAGCGGTTCGTAAGACGTCCTACCGTCGGATTACGCGACGTTATCTGTAGTGGAGATTCCAGTTCCCGTTGCTGATAGTGGCTGAGCAACCAAAACGAACGGCTTTGCCGGTCGCCTAACCACAGAAGGCAGGAAGCAGATGGCTACTCAAGAAAAGCGGATCGGCATCAGCATCGCGACGCTGGGCGCCCTGGCCGCCGGAGGCTTGATCACCGGCGTGGTCGGTGTGGGGGTTGCTTCCGCGGCACCGGGATCACTGGAAGCCGCCACGGGCCACCGGGTGGCAGCGG
>JACCYI010000301.1 GCA_013696535.1 Solirubrobacterales bacterium | reverse complement strand
GGGCATCGTCGTCCTTGAGGCGATGGCGGCGGGGACGCCCGTGGTGGCGGCTGCGGTGGGTGGCGTGCCAGAAGTGGTCGTGGACGGTGCAAACGGCCTCTCGATCACCGGCGGTGAGGCGACTTGTCTCGCGGGCGCGATCGGTCGAGTGCTCGACGACCCGGTGCTTGGCGAACGCCTGGTATCTGCGGGGCTTGATACGGCCGCGTTGCATGATTGGCCGCGGAGCACGACGGCTTACTCGGTCGCCTACGACGCGCTCACCACGCGCTCTAGTTCCCCGCATTTCTTGGGGACGACCTGGTGATCCACCAGAACGTCACCATCGGACACGGAAATTTGACATGGGCCAGCGGCAGCTAGAGGAAACCCGCCGGCACTACGCCGGCGCCACGGTCCTCGGCCCGTCGGCGACAAGGCTCTGATCGGCCCGGGAGCTATCGTCCTCGCCGACGTTTCGAGAAAGTAAGTCAAAGACTCTGGAAGCGGTAGTCACCGGCGGGTCCTCCGTTCAGCTCAGAACGGCTGCGCGACCGGCCGTCTGGCCACCATGACGATCGCCGGCCCGATCGACGGCCGGACCTGTGCAGCTCTGTCCACTAAACGCTTGCCGAGTGCAGCGATCTTGGAGTCCCTGCCGCTGTTGATGTGGAGGTGCCGGCCGGTGACGAGGTCAATCTCGAACCCGGCGTAGCGCATGAGCTCCTCGGCTTCGGAGAACGTGTACTCGCGAGCGTGGCGCGCGAACGGTACGCCACCGATCCAGTCCGGCAGGCTGGATGCGGTGTTCTTTCCCATGAGGAGCTGAAGTCGATTGCGGACGTACGCAGCGTTTGGCGTGGTGAAGAAGAGATATCCCCCCGGCTTAAGGATGCGGTGAGCCTCTTCCAAGGATCTCACCGGGTAGTCGCGCATGTGCTCGAACACCTCCGTCATCACCACCGCGTCGAACGAGCCGTCGGGCAAAGGGTAAGGCGTCTGTTCGAGATTCCACAGGATGAGGTCGACCCCCGCCTCGCCGAAGCGTTGGACCATTGTCCCCTCCGGCGCTTCCTCCCACTCGTCGGAGAACTCGCCGATGTCCACGGCCGTCACCTGATAGCCCGCTTTGGCCAGGGCGATTGACTGCTCACCCGGAGCGGCGCCAAGTTCTATGACGCTTGCTCCGACCGGCGCGCGATCGGCTAGCAGAGTCGCTACGAGTTCGTAGCGCTCAGCTGCTGCTGCGCTGTACTTGACGTGTGGCATCGCCGGATCCTACGGGTTCGCGGGTCCGTCCAAACGAGGCAATCGCTCGTAGTCGTCCATCGTCCTGCGCGTCCGCAGCGCGGTGTCACAGTCAACGCTCAGGACGATGCCCCGGCCGGAGAAGCTCACGACGCCGTGGACTCCTTCACGCGGAAGTAGAAGGAGCCTGGCTCCTTCTGTGGGTGTGCGCCCAACACTGGAAAGGCTGACATCAGCGCACGACGCTCGTCGTGGAAGAGTTGGTTGAGCCCCAGCATCACTTCGTACCGGGCGTTGTTCACGAGCAGTGCTTCGAGGACGTACTGCTCGTCCCAGAACCAGCGCCGCTCGAGCCAGGCGAGCGGGTAGTCACGCGGTGTGAAGATGTCGTGGACGTGCACCATGACTCCGGGCGCGAGGTTGGGCAGCACGCCGTGGAGGAGGTGGAGCACATCGCCCTGAGGTCGCACCACGTGGGACGAATCGATGAAGAAGATGTCCCCAGCTTCGAGCTCGGCGAAGAACGAATCGGAGACCTCCTCGACGGGCTTCCGGATGACCTCGACGCCCAGAGCCTCGAGCCACGGCGACTCGTAGGGCTCGACACACACGTGCCTCCCGGGCGCGCCGTCCGCGGCATTGCGGTCGAGCGCAACCTTCGCGAACCGGGTTGAATGGCCCGCGCCGACCTCGACGACACGTGCTGGCTTGAACCGTCGGATGAGCGAGTAGAGCGCCTCTCCGTCACCGGGGCCGAAGGCGAGATTGTCGAACGTGGGACGTAGGTCGATGTCACTGGCGGCGTCCTGTCGCCGTGCGAGCGCCTCGAGCTCGTCTCCGAACCGAAGTTCACTGAGCAGCTCGAGCTGACTGCTGAGTCGAAGGTCGAGACCAGGGAGGTCCCTTGCTCGACGCGCGCGTCCACTATCAATGCGCTTCGGAGAGACGAGCGGCTCGTGGTAATAGTCCAGTGTCGGCCAGACCCCCAAGCGGTCGGCGACCACTTGGTTCCACTTGCTTGTGTGATGGAACGACGGCCGGTAGAGCCGGATGACCCGCCACGCGAGCGCGAGGAACGGCAAGCCGAGCACTTCGAGCGCCGGCCGCGCTCGAATCAGAAGGGCTTGACGAACGTCGGCGGAGCTCATCTCGGCAGCCTAAGCCACTGCGCAAGTCCCACATGAGCTCGAGAGGCGTTGGGTTCCCCGGCTTCGTAGTCACCGTCTAACGGTCCGCGTCTCCGGCGTTCGCGTCGCCGGGGACCCGCTCCGTCGCGACTTCGAGGCCGGCGCCCCGAACGAGCACGGCCTAATCTGGCACTCCGATCAGAGCAGCCAAGGTTTGTCTCGCCTACGGCCTGCAGGCCGAAGGCGCCGGGATCGCGCGATCGACAGGCAATAGTATGGGGCGGCTGCTTCGACAAAGCCGTCGCAGAGAGTCTCCTCGCAACCCTAGCGACCGCTGCCTACCCCCATTCTGTTCGCCAGATCGGAGGGGATCCAGGCCGGCACCAGCGGGCGTTGGCGTCAAGCTTTGATCCGCCGACGAACAACGCGCGCCGGAACCCCCACTGCCAAGCACTCGGCGGGGACCGAGCGGCTGACGAAGGCATGCGCCCCGATGACGGAGTCGTCCCCGATGCTCACCCCCCGCCCCACGGACACCTTCGCCGCGATCCAAACCCGCTGACCGACATGGACGTCGGCCTGCAGCATAGCTCCGCTCCGCGGCGGCTTTGCCGGGTCGTGATCGTGGTCACGGATAGTGACCGACTCGGCGAGCATGCTCGCCGCCCCGATGACGATCCTCCCCGAAGCCGCGACACCGCACGATGGGCCGATGAACACCCCCTCGCCGATCTCGACGACCGCCCCCGGCCCGGCAGAGATCGAAGTGTGCGGAGCGATCTCGACCCCGCGCCCGATGGCAATGCGTCCTCCGGGAGCAACGTCGCACCGCACAGACCGCCCGAAGCGGACGTTCGAGCCGACGGTGACACCGCCCCGCGCCTGGAACCTTGCGCGCATGAGCGCGAGAAGCACTCCACTGGTCCGCCCCGGATGCCGCATGCCTCACTCCCTCGAACTCGTTGCCGGCGGGGTGTCGGCGAGGCGAGGCGTGCGCAGGACGCGCTGGTAGGCACCTACCGTGGCGCGAGCGGTGTGCGCCCACGTGTAGTTGGCGAGGATTCTCTCGGGTAGGCCCCTACGTGGCCGGTCGTACGCCGCCACCACCGCGCCACGGATCGACGCACGATCGTTGGGGTCGCAGTAGTACGCATGAGTGCGCAGGTACTCCCGGGCGTATCCGCGCTCCGTCGTGACGACCGAGCATCCGCACAGCGCGGCTTCCAGCGAGCTGAGTCCGGTTGTCTCGAACCGGCTCGGCAGGACGTGCACACGCGCCGCGCGGTAGAGCTCGCGTAGCGCCTCGCCGGTCGTGTGCTCGACGAAACGCACTCGTGGGCCCGCGGCCCTGCGGCACGCCTCGTAGTAGTCCGCATGGTGCGGGTGCACCGAGCCGGCCAACGTGAGCTCGAGGCGCGTGGGCTCAAGGGCGCGGATCAGCTCGAGCTGGTTCTTGTGGGGTTCGATACGGGCGGCGCAGAAAACACCTGCCCTCGGTCCGTCCCCTGGGGTGTAGAACGCATGATCGACCGCGTTAGGCACGACGTGCGACGGGGTGGTCACCCATAGGTCCTCCGCGATGGCTCGGGCCTCCGCAATCGAGTTCGGCAGAAGGAGATCGGCAGACTCGAGACAAAGCGCCAATCGTGTCGACGCTTCGAGCACGCGCTCCGCGGTGA